>JANXZU010000003.1 GCA_025355345.1 Syntrophaceae bacterium | reverse complement strand
ATTACTAGAATTATTAATCCAAAGCAACACAGCATAAATAGAAGACCGCCAAAACTGGTAACTGATAAAGCGGGATTTTCCGATTTGAAATCAGGATAAACAGCGCCCAAGCCAATGGCCATGGCTACTACAGCGGGAACTAGAAAGAACATAGTCGTTACAGATAGAAACATCATAAAGGGAGTAACCCCAAGCAGTATGTTAGAAACAACAATAAGAATCTCTGACATAATAAGTAATGGTATGAAATATAAAAAAAACTTGATCCAGAGAAATGTTTTAATCGATACAGGTGCCGCCTGGATAATCCAGAAAGCTTCCCCTTCCATGCTGACCGCCGGGTAAACAAAGCGGGCGGCAATCGCAGAAAGAACAAAAGCGGCAAGCCCCATGTTTAAAAAAGAAAATACATTTTGCAGGTAAACTGTTTTCATCGGTGATCTATCCAGGGGCAAAACGGAAAAATTATATAGATAAATAACGATTAAGGCGCCGATCAGGAAAAGCTGTGGCCATTGTGTAGAATCACGGAAAAAAGAACGGATTTCTTTAACGGCAAATGCTTTTGCCTGTCGGGATAGGAAATTAAGTAAATGCTCCCAATTCCAGCCTTTGAATTTTACCGGTGGAAAAAGACGCTTTGGTGTTGTTTGTGCCTGCGAGAAGCCATAGAAATAGGCGACCCTGGCAAGAGATTCATTTAAAAAAATAAGGGTAAAAGCGCAGCTTGTGGATAGAGCTAAATTAAAAAGGGACGTTTTTATATTGCCGTTAATTGCTGATACAATTATATCGTTTATCCATTTCGTAGGTAGAAATGAAGATTTTGGAGTTTGAAGAGAATTCAAATATATTACAACTGAGGCAAAACTATCAGGATTGACCAATTGCTCCGGCCTGATCATGCGTAACACAACGACAAGCAGGATTGCTAAACCTACTCCCATAATTACGAAAAGTGTACGGATTTTTCCGGCAGGCAAGGCTATGGAGCCGATCATGACGAAAGTAGTGCTGATTGCAGTTGCAATCAAACACATTACGATTATTGCGATTAAAGCAATCAAATAAAATAAGATGCCTGCCTTATAAATCAGACCATACGATAAAAAGACAGGAAGGCTAAAGGCCACAACCATCCAGGAAGAATCGAAGGCGCTCAGAAGCCAGCGGGAAAGAAAAATGGTTCTTGTTTCCACGGGGAGTGAATGCAGGAGCGGCAAATCGCGGCTCAAATATAATTGGGATAAACTATTAATTATACTGCTGAACAGCAGAAGAGTAAAAAATGTTATGATAATCATGGAAAGAAGTTTCATTGCCAGTATATCACCAAAGTCCTGCACGCTCTGGAAATACAACAAGATACGGTAAAATAGAATAAAACTTCCGATCCAGAAAACCGCTCCGACTGTGCCAAACATGAATAGCCTGATCCAGCTTTTATTTTTCTTTCCCAGTCGGTAGTTGTTGAAAAAGGAAAGCAGGCGAGGTCTCAATAAAGTTAAGATTGTGCTCATTGTAATTATTCCTGGCTGACTAAGTTTAAAAATACTTCTTCCAGTTTTGCTTCTCCTGTCATGGCGGCTTCATTTAGCTGGGCGACAGTTCCCTGCGCAATTAGTGTTCCTTTGGAGATCACACCAATCCTGTGACACAAATCTTCAGCTATACTTAAGGTATGAGTGGAAAGAAAAATGGTTATATTATTTGCCGCCAGTTGACGTAAAATATCTTTAACCATCCGCACCCCGGTAGGATCCAGGCCAACCATGGGTTCATCGATGATCAGTACTTTAGGATCATGCAATAATGCGGCGGCAATAATAAGCCTTTGCTTCATCCCATGGGAATAGGCTTCAATTATTTCATTGGCCCAATCCGAAAGCGCGAATTGTTTTAACAGAGATTCAGACTTCTGCTCAAATATGTTGGAATTCACACTATACAGATCGGAGGAAAACTTTAAAAATTCCCTTCCGGTTAGTTTTTCATAAAGAAAAGGCCTGTCCGGTACAAAGCCGATGATTTGTTTCGCGCCTACCGGATTTTTAGCCATATCATAGCCATCAATGATAACTCTGCCGGATGTAGGAGCAATAATCCCGCCCATCATGCGTATCGTCGTCGTCTTGCCCGCGCCATTCGGACCGATAAAGCCATAAATTTCACCGGAGGCAACATTCAGGCTCAGATTGTTTGCCGCAATGGTAGTGCCATAATCTTTAGTCAGGTTTATTATCTCAATCATTATTTTTCGGATATTACCTCCAGTTTAATTTTGCCCATGAAACCAAGTAAATCCAGCTGTTCGCTGCCTTCACCGCGTACTAATCTAATGTGCGTGACATCGGCAGGCATTTGATTAAAAACAGCATCAACAGTGATCCATTTTTCCAAATAAGCGATATTCCACGCATGGTAATAAAAGCGTCCATGAAGATAAACCAGGCCTGTTTCTATCTGTGCAGGAATGCCGGCGGAACGCAGCAGGGCAGTGGTCAAAACGGCATGTTCGTTACAATCACCAACTTTATTTTTCAATACTTCCAGCGCGTTCGGCACTGATAATACTGGTTTCTTTTCCACGTTTGTGTACACCCAATTAACTATCTTTTTTACTTTTTCCTGAGGATCATCAGAAGGTAGCACAATTTTCTCGGCTTGTGCTTTCATTTGAGGATGATCGGATTGGATTAGTGGAGAAGGTTTTAAAAAAGCGGAAATATTTTTGGGAATATCGATTTTGCCAAGAGGTGCGGCAGGTAATTTCTCCCGAGTGATAGTTAAAACGTTTCGCTGGAATGCTTGCCTGTCGCCGTTTATATGAATGGGAGGATTGGTAAGGCCGCTGATCTTAATTTTTAATTCAATTAAATTCTCCGGCCCGGCAATTTCCCTGTTGGGCTGGACGGAGGCCATTTGAGTAAAGTCAATGCTGTTTTGGGTGGAGATTCCCTCACGGGCTTTTTCCTTACTGACTTTTTCCATGGAAAGCCCCAGAATGCCTGTCTCCTTTACTACTTCACCGGTTTTATCAATCCAGGAGCAGTTTTTAGCCCCCATGAAATCGGCGCAATATTTTTGGGTGAGAACGCGCTTTCCCATAACAGGAATTATTTCGTCGGCGTTGCGGGTAACTTTAATGGAAGTGTTGGTAAGTGTCGAAGGATCAAAAATAGTGAAACTGCGGACCATATCCCTTTCCAAACCGGCAGAGAATGCTGCACCATAAATGTTTCCACTAAGGTGAGGAATATCTTTTAGAGATATTTCGTTTTTAGTCTGCGCGTCCGGCGTACCTGTAAATAAGATAAGCTTTTTTTTATCAACCTGTCCGTGCGCGTTGAAACGAAACAGGCTGGAGGTTAAATCAAAATTGAACGAAGAAAGAGTCATATCGGGATTGAGATCACTCTGTGTGGAAATGTTGATTGCCTGCGTAACTCCCGCCGTGTTTATCTGCATAGATACTGTTTCACTGATGTGAATCAAATTATCCTTATAACTAAAAGTCCGGTGAATAACGCCGATCTTATTTCCCTGCTGATAAATATTCATCCACGTCTCCGGCGGCCTTGAGGAAACGTTTTCTCGAACATTTATGGTTGGCTCTGTATTGCTGGAAAAATAATCAAGGCGAATGAAAAGCAAAACAAGAAAGACAGCAGTGACGACAACCCTCCATATTATATTCCAGCCGATTTTCCTCATAGAGTTCCAACCTTATAAAACATGAAATACTTGATAATGTTTGCATTATATAGCTGTTGGATTCAAGAGTCAATAAAGAGTGCATTACGAAAATCCAGATCAATGAAACGAAATAATTAAGTATAAAGATTATCTTGACATATTGCGAAAAAACATCTATGAAATCATCACTCACAAAGATTCGTTGTACAGTGGCTCCCCCATCTGGCAGAGATTCTTCCAAATGCGGGGATTTTTCGTGAAACTCAAATTACAAAAACGAAGTGAACTGAAATCCGTAAGTTGTAATGAGACAAGCTGAAAACAAACGTAGTGCGGTTTGAAGCGTAAGTCGAATTATCCAATAGCCAAAGGCTATTGGGAACG
>JANXZU010000104.1 GCA_025355345.1 Syntrophaceae bacterium | reverse complement strand
TATTGATACGCCCGCGGTAGATGATAAAATTCGAAATCACTACAGGGAGCTCCATAATCTTCACGGTAAAGAATATCTTTATAAATTGTTGAAGCAGCGGGACGAGTTGGCGGCACTAAAGATAAACCCTAACGATTCCGTCCGCGTAATTCGGGCGCTGGAGGTTTTAGAGCAAAGTGGTGAATCAATTATCGAAATGCAAAAGAGACACGCTTTTGCAGATAGTCCTTATATTACATACAAAATCGGTCTTCAATTTGATCGTAAAGAATTAAAAATCAGAATTGGCAGAAGAACAGAAAAAATGATTGCCGCTGGTCTTTTGGACGAGGTTAAAACTCTTTTGGATCTGGGCTACAGTAAAAAGTTGAAGCCATTTCAATCACTGGGCTATAAGCAGGTTATTGAGTTCCTGGGTGGTAAGTATAATTGGGAACGTGTCCTGCATTTAATTTCTAATGAAACCTGGCATTATGCCAAAAGGCAAATGACCTGGTTTGCCGCAGACAATGAAATAAACTGTTATTATTCCAATGACATGGAAAATATTATAAAGAATGTAGGGACCTTCTGGAAGGAAAATAGCCTGAGTTGAGAAGTTGCAATATTGCTTGACTTCAGCTAGCTCTAAAGATAATTATGTAACATTGTTTCACCAAAGAATGTGGACCAAAAGAGTCTTTTTAGCGTTCAGGAATTAACGAAAGGAGAATTATATGTTGTTTCAAACTAGGCTTGGCAAGATATTTACGATCGTAATGTTTGTCGCTGGTGTAATGCTTATAGCTTCCTGCGCCCCAAAGGATCGGATCGCGCAAAGTCAACTCGATACTCCGGAACATCATATCTATACAGGATTACAGTTGTTGGATGAAGAGAAATACGCCGATGCCCAGCGAGAATTCGAATTGGCTATTCAATTGGATGTAAAATATTCCAAAGGATATACTGGTCTTGGATTAGTTGAAATATATACTGGCGATTTCAAAGCTGCGGACGATGACCTTGACAAGGGATGGGATAAAGCCAAAAATGATGAAGACAAAATATTTGTTCATGTCAGCCGAATTCGTTACTACACTCAAGGCCAAAGTAAAGTCGAGAAGAAATGGTTAAAACTGGCAAAAAATGAATTTGACCATGCCATCGAATTGAATCCCAAGCATGCTTCCGCTTATTATTTTATGGGGTTGGCGTATAAGGCAGGGCTTGATTTTGGCCAGGCGGGACTTATGTTCACAAAAGTTCTGGAGTTGAAAGCAGAATATACCGCTGAAGCTGATGCTCAATGGAATTTTATACAAAAAGTTCAACGTGCCATGCCCGGAACAACTGCTGGAAAACAGATTGCTCTTGTCGAACGCCTGACACGCGCGGATGCTGCAGCATTGTTTATGGAAGAATTTAAAATAGAAAAGCTTTACAAAAAACGGACACCGAAAACTTTTGATACATCTTTCAAAGATCCGGAAAAGGCAGCGGCAACAGCCAAGCCCGATAAGATTACGACTAAAGACATTGCAGCTCATCCTTTAAGAACTGATATAGAAGGAATCCTTAAGTTAGGTGTTCGCGGTCTGGAAAAATATCCGGAGGGTAATTTCCTTCCCGCAGAATTGGTTACACGTGCCGCTTACGCAATGATGATTGAAGATATATTGATTAAAGTCAGCGGGGATAATTCATTAGCCACTAAATTCATTGGCACAACTTCGCCTTTCCCCGATTTGAGACCGGACTTGCCTTATTTCAACGCGATCATGGTTGTGACATCCCGTGGTATTATGGAAGCAAAGGATTTGACCAGCGCTGAATTCGAACCGCTGAGTCCGGTTGCCGGTGTGGATGCACTTTTGATTATCCGCAAGTTTAAAGATGAATTAAAGTTTAATTAAGTGTGGTTTTGAAAAAAGATTCTGAAAAGGCGGGACATTAATTTTGTCCCGCCTATATTTTTAGGAAACACATGCCGGGAAATCCAGGCAAAAGGTTTATAAGCCTTAATATTAAAATTTATCGGAGTAAAGAATTACATGGCAACAAGAGAGTTAGGCAAATCATTTGAACCAAAGGAAGCCGAAAAAAGGTTATACGATTACTGGCTGGCGAAAAACCTGTTTCATGCTCAGGATGAAAGTGAAGCTAAGGCTTTTTCAATAGTAATACCACCACCCAATGTTACAGGTATGTTGCACATGGGACATGCTCTGAATAACACTCTGCAGGATATTATAATCCGGTTCAAGCGGATGCAGGGATTCAATACTCTGTGGATGCCGGGAATGGATCATGCCGGAATTGCCACTCAAAATGTTGTTGAACAGGAACTGGCCAGAGAAGGAAAATCGCGCCATGATTTGGGCAGAGAACAATTTGTTGCACGCGTCTGGCAGTGGAAAGAAAAGTACGGTGGCGTAATCATCAATCAGTTAAAACGGCTTGGCTGCTCCTGCGATTGGGAAAGAGAGCGCTTTACCATGGATGAAGGCCTCTCTCAGGCAGTGCGTGAGGTATTCGTTAGGCTTTATAATGACAACATGATCTATCAAGGTGATTATATTGTCAACTGGTGTCCGCGTTGCCACACGGCCATTTCCGATTTAGAGGTTGAGTTTAAGCAGGATGCAAGCTTCCTGTGGAATATTCGTTATCCATTAGCTGAAGGCAAAGGAGAAATAGTTGTCGCGACGACACGACCGGAAACAATGTTAGGCGATACAGCTGTGGCCGTCAATCCCATTGATTTAAGATACAAGGATGTTATCGGCAAATACGTTATTTTGCCTCTGGTTAACAAAAAGATTCCGATAATTGCCGATGAATATGTGACGATGGATTTTGGATCAGGCGCGGTAAAAATTACACCCGGTTCCGATCCTAATGATTTTGCCATGGCCCAGCGTCATAATCTGGAAATTATCACTATCATGGATGGTCAGGGAAGAATAAATAACCACGGCGGAATTTACAAGGGACAGGACCGATATGAAGCGAGGGCAAATGTTATTGCCGATCTGGAAAAGGGACATTACCTTGTCAGCACGGAGCCCTATTCGCACAGCGTCGGTCAGTGTTACCGCTGCAAGACAGATATTGAACCGATGGTTTCCAAACAATGGTTTGTTAAGATAAAGCCGTTGGCGAAGCAGGCAATTGCCGCGATAGTCAAAGGGAAGACAAAAATTATTCCCGGAAGCTGGGAAGCAACTTATTTCGAATGGATGAATAATATACGAGATTGGTGTATCTCCAGGCAATTGTGGTGGGGGCATCGGATTCCTGTATGGTATTGTGAGAGTTGCTCTAAAGTAATTGTTTCCATGACCGACCCGGATAAATGCCCGGATTGCTCAGGCATTTCTTTGAAACAGGATGAAGATGTACTCGACACTTGGTTTTCCTCTGCGCTTTGGCCTTTTTCGACACTCGGATGGCCTAATAAAACCAAAGCCCTGAAGACATTTTATCCGACATCACTTCTGATTACCGGTTTCGATATTCTTTTCTTTTGGGTAGCCCGAATGATGATGATGGGGATTTATGTCATGAAAGAAGTTCCCTTTAAAGATGTTTATCTGCATGCCCTTGTGCGCGATGAAAAAGGGGAAAAGATGAGCAAATCAAAGGGAAACAGTATTGATCCGCTGGTTATGATTGACCAATACGGAACAGACGCCTTCCGTTTTACGCTCGCGGCTTATACGGCTCAAGGCCGCGATGTGCGCATGTCTCCGGAGCGAATTGAAGGTTATAAGTTTTTTGTCAATAAGATCTGGAATGCCGCAAGACTCACTTTTACCAATCTGGAAGATTTTGATGAAACGGCAACAGTTTTCGCCGAAGATTCTCTGCCCGATAAATGGATCAAGGTGAAATTAAATAAAGCGATTGAGGAAGTAACCCGAAGCCTGGATGAATATCGTTTTAATGACGCGTCCGCGAGTATTTACCGTTTTATATGGCATGAGTATTGTGACTGGTATCTGGAATTAAGTAAATCAGCGCTGTATGGCAAGTTGAGTCCGGAACAGCGAAAGGCAACCCAAAGAACACTTTACTCTGTATTCAAAACCGCGCTTACGCTTTTGCACCCTTTTATGCCTTTTGTTACCGAAGAGCTTTGGCAGATATTAAATAAAAGTGATGAAAAATCTGTAATGGTTGCGGATTTTCCTGTTGTTAATAAGGATTGGGAGAATCCTATCGCAGAAAAAGAGATGGAACTTCTGATGGAAGTTATTACCAGTATTCGCAATATTCGGGGCGAGATGAGGATTCCCCCTTCGAGTAAGTTGAATGTGTTAATTTCAGCATCCGATGAACAATTGAAAAAAATAATTGAAACGGGCAGGGGTTATATAATCAGCATGGCTAATTTAGATATCCTAACCGTGGAAGTTGATTTGGTGGAACCAAAGGGTGTGGCAACCGGTGTAGTAGGTCCAATGAGAATATTTGTGCCTCTGGCCGGGATTGTCGATATTGCCGGAGAAAAAGCGCGGCTGGATAAAGAACTGGCAAAAGTGGAAAAAGATTTACTGCAATGTTCGAAGAAGCTGGCCAATCGCGATTTTTGTGCCAAAGCTGCGGCTGATATTATTTCGAAGGAAGAAGAAAAATTTAAAGGCTTTCAAGAGCGACATGCCGCTTTGGAAAATGCCCTCAAGAAACTCAAAGATATTAATTCCTGATCATAACTTTCAGATGAGAAAAATATGACACAATCGGTTATTTCAGAACATATAAAGAAGATAATAGAAGCGGCGCTGGCTGAAGATATTGGTACCGGCGATATAACCACGACGGCAATTGTTAGTCGCGATAAAACCGGATATGCGCAAGCCATTGCCAAAGATGATTTCATCGTCGCCGGGAGTGATATATTTAAAGAAACATTTCTTCTTCTTGATGATAAAATTCAAGTTAATATATTCATATCTGACGGAGAGAGCGCGAAAAAAGGAAGTATTATTGCTGAAATATCGGGTAGCTTGTTCTACATCCTTCAGGCCGAGCGCGTTGCGCTAAATTTATTCCAGCGCATGTGCGGAATTGCGACGCTGACCGCAAAATATGTTGAAGCTGTTCGTGGATCAAAAACAAAAATTCTGGATACCCGGAAAACTATGCCGGGTCTGCGTGTTCTCGATAAAATGGCGGTAAGTATTGGCGGAGGGTTTAATCACCGGATGGGGCTTTATGACGGTGTACTGATTAAGGACAACCACATAGCGGCTGCCGGTAGCATTGCCGCCGCAGTAGAAATGCAAAGGAGTCGCTTACCACATACTTTGAAAATTGAAGTCGAAACAAAAAATATCGCTGAAGTTGCCGAAGCTCTGGAGTGTGGCGTAGATGTAATAATGCTGGATAATATGACTCCGGACGAAATGAAGAACGCAGTCGCTTTTGTGGCCAGAAGATCTCTGCTCGAGGCTTCCGGCAATGTCAATCTTCAAAACATTGCCGAAATAGCCGCTACAGGTGTTGATCTGATATCCATAGGTGAGCTTACGCACTCAGTTCGCGCAGCGGATATTTCATTAAAAATCAGCAATTAAATATTTTTAAATCAATACACGGAAAGATTAGACAGGAGTAACTGAAAAATTCAACAAATAAATATTACAGGGGAATAGATATGGCAAATCAACAAACATTAATACTGATTAAACCGGATGGACTGATTAAGTCGCTTACGGGAAATGTAATTTCCAGATTATCAGAGGCAAAGCTGACTATTATGGGCGCAAAAGTTGTGCGCGTGAGTCGTGAGCTTGCCGAAAAACATTATGAACATCTCAAGGGAAAACCATTTTTCGGGGAATTGATTGACTACATTATAGGCGATGTGCACAAGACACATAGGGTGCTTGCTTTAGTCTATCAAGGGGAAGACGCAATAGCTAAAATTCGTGATATTGTTGGCGACACTGACCCGGAAAAAGCCAATCCGGTATCCATAAGAGGTTCATACGGAAGGATTACTACAACAGGCGTATTTGAAAACGTTGTACACGCATCTTCCAGCGCGGAAGATGCTGAAAAAGAAATTAAACTCTGGTTCCAGCCGGAAGAGATTGTCGAAGACATCTACCCGATAAAAGAAGTAACATTTAATAATGTGAAAAAGGTAGTTTGGGCTTAATCAGTAATACCAAGTTGCTTTCAAACATTAAGATTTTAATTATTGAAAGCTTACTTGGTATTATGCGAAATCAATCAACTTTAATGAAACTCAAATATTATCCCAACACGGGATGTAGCATTTTTTTAAGATAACTACGGCTTTTCTTAAGGCTGCTCCACAAGCGAAGCACGGTAATATCTGTAAGTTGAATTATCCCACGTGCGAAGCTAAGTGGGACTATATTTATGTCTGATACCTAATTAGTATAAGATATTGTAAAAAAAATTATGAGTTGGAATTTAGAAGTTATCGAAAAAAGTCTCGTTAATGAGTTTATTGGCAGGCCGCTTTATTATTATCCAGAAATTGGTTCAACAAATGACGAGGCTTTTCGTTTAGGAATTGCAGGCGCGCCGGAAGGTACAGTTGTTATTGCCGATAGTCAGACTAAAGGCAAGGGTCGCCTGCAGAGACTTTGGCATTCGCCCCCCGGTTCAAATATTTACACGTCAATTCTATTCCGTCCAAATTTCGCGCCGGATCAGGCACCGCGGATATCAATTGCCGCAGGTGTGGCAGTGGCCGAAATCTTAAGTCAATATTGTCCAGGTCTAGTTCAGCTAAAGTGGCCCAATGATGTTCTATTAAACAATAAGAAACTATGCGGTATACTGGCTCAAATAAAGACATCAGCAAACAGTATCGATTTTGTTGTGCTTGGTATTGGCATTAATGTTAACATCGACTATAATCAATTACCGTGCGAGATTCAGTCTATAGCCACGTCTTTGGCCATAGAAACCGGCAGAGAAATAGGCAGGATGGAATTGATAATTAGTCTGTATGAAAATATTGCAAAATGGTATAAAGAGCTAATGCAAAGCGGTTTTGATACTATAAAGGGAAAATGGCTTAATTTTGCGCCGATGATCAGTCAGAATGTCCAGGTAATGTTTCGAGATGAATTGGTCAGGGGAAAAGCTCTGGGGCTTGATGACGATGGTTCACTTATAATCTCGACTGTAAATAATGGAACGGTTAAAGTTTCAGCTGGAGATGCTACAATTATAAAGGAGAGTTAATATATGTTGTTGGTAATTGACGTCGGCAACACCAATACTGTTTTGGGTTTGTATGATGGCGATCAACTGGTGCATGATTGGCGTATTCGTACGGAGATTGATCATACTATTGATGAATATGGCGTACTCATTTATAACTTGTATCAATCCATCCGTATGAATGCCAAAGAAATAAAATCTGTTACGGCGATTATTATCTCCTGCGTTGTACCGCCCATGCTCAATATTCTTGAGCCTCTGTGTGTTAAATATTTTAAAATTAAGCCGTTAATAGTTGGTCCGGGCATTAAAACGGGGATGCCCATTTTTTATGATAATCCCAAGGAAGTCGGAGCGGATAGAATTGTCAACGCGGTTGCAGCTTTCGATAAATACCGGAAGGAATCAATTATTGTTGATTTCGGCACGGCCACTACTTTTGACTATGTTTCTCCTAAAGGGGAGTACATGGGTGGATGCATTGCTCCAGGTATAGTAATATCCAGTGAGGCACTATTTGCACGGGCATCGAAATTGCCGCGTGTTGAATTCAGCAAACCGAAAACAGTAATCACCAAGGACACAGTCAGCGCGATTCAGGCCGGAATTATGTTTGGTTACGCCGGTCTTGTTGATGGTATAGTCGAACGAATGAAAGCGGAAGTTAAATCCAAACCGTTGGTGATAGCTACGGGAGGATTGGCTAGGGTAGTAGCACCGGAGACGAAGAGCATCGATAAAGTTGAAGAAATGCTGACTTTGGAAGGTTTGCGGTTGATTTACAACTTGAATACGAAAATATGTTAAACGTGGGATTAACGGGCGGTATTGCCTGCGGCAAATCGACAGTAGCGCTGATGTTTGTAACGTTGGGGGCTCATCTGATTGATTTCGATAAGCTGGCGCATGAAGCGCAGGAACCGGGAAAACCGGCTTGGAAAGAAATTGTCAGGCATTTCGGCAAAGACGTTCTTAATCAGGATGAAACAATTGACCGCAATAAACTGGGAAACATAGTTTTTAACGATCAGAAAAAACTCAAAGCACTTAACAATATGGTTCATCCAATTGTTTTTAATCTGTGGCAAGAGCGATTAGATAAAATTAAAATAAATGAAGAACACGCCATTATTTTATCTGATGTTCCTTTGTTGTTTGAGGGAAAGATGCAAGATCTTTTTGATTTGACGATACTGGTTATGATTTCGCCCAAAGAGCAGATCATCCGTCTGATTGAGCGCAATGGTGTAAGTCAGGAAGACGCGGAAAAAAGATTGAAAAGCCAGATGCCTATTGCGGAAAAGATTGGATTTGCTGATATAGTAATTGATAATCAAGGTAATATTATACAGACGAAAGAAAAAGTTGCGGAAATATGGCGGCATCTCAAAGTACGAGAAGCAACTATAAATAATTGATGCAAAGTAGCTATTAAATAATAGCCCTACTTAGCTTCGCACGTAGGATAATTCGACTAGCGCTTCAAACTTCACTTCGTTCGTTGTCAGCGAGTCTCATTAAAGGTTGATTTACCGGGCATAATACTAAGTACACTTTCAAAAATTAATATTTTATTATTTGAAAGCAAATTGGTTTAATTTCAGGTCTGTCCAAAATTGGATGGTCTGAGCAAAATAAAAAAATATGTGGAGAATAAAAATGATTGGGAAAAATGTTAAAACTGATTTTAGCGATCGTGTATCGGAACCTTCCATTGATGCGACTTCATATGTTCATCCGTTGGCTGCGGTTATCGGGAACGTAATTTTAGGCAAAAATATCATGGTCGCACCTACAGCATCAGTTCGTGGCGATGAAGGTCAGCCCATTTATGTTGGTGATGATTCCAACGTACAGGATGGTGTTGTTATTCATGCCTTGGAAACAGAAGTTGATGGTAAGCCTGTGGAAAAAAATCTGATGGAGGTTAACAGTAAAAAATACGCAGTATATGTGGGAAGCCGTGTATCTCTTGCGCATCAGGTACAAATTCATGGACCGGCAGTCGTTCTGGATGATACTTTCGTGGGGATGAAAGTGCTCGTCTTCAAATCCATCGTCGGTAAGAATTGTGTTATCGAGCCGGGTGTTATTTTAATGGGCGTAAAAGTTGCCGATGGACGATATGTGCCGGTTGGGTCTGTTATAAAAACTCAGGCCGAAGCAGATGCCCTGCCAGTTATCACAGCCGACTATCCGCTCAAAGATATGAATAAGGGTGTCTTACATGTTAATAAAGCTCTGGCAAAAGGATATCTGGCGGCGGAAAAGAAATAATATTTTAATCAGTTGTGTATATTGAATAGGCGATGTTGAAAAATAGTAAGTCTAATAAGTGTGATCAGAGTCAGAATCGCTGTCTTTCCTGCGGCACAAAAGAAGATATGAATAATCGCCGGTACTGTTCTCTGAAGTGCCGGCAGACATTGCGACAGAAGCTCAATACACGGAGCGGCCTGCTGCAGGCCTTAAATACGCGTTATGCCACTTTCTATTTTTCCGCTAAGATGATTATTATGGATGTTGTTCCGCACGGGATTAAAGAAATATTCCGATATACATTACCGCGATCAGCGGGTAACGCACCTGCCGAGGATTTCAGCCAGATGACGAATATAATGGGTAATGCCTGGTGGGAAGAGGAACAACGGACAGCCAAGAAATATCTGGCTTCGCGTCATGTTCTGGCACTGGCTCAAAGATGTGTAATAACTCCTGCGCTGATACGTCCCAAGTTAATCAAAGTTCCAACTATTAAGACAGTAGCCATGAATTACCTGAAAATTGATAAGGCTGATATTGACTCCGATGAGTTATCTAAAATCATCAAAATTGCTTACCGCCGTCAGGCGAAAATTCATCATCCAGATGTCGGTGGCCATGCACAAACCTTCAGAAAGCTTCATGCTGCCTATATGGAACTACTGCGATGGGCTGATAATCCCACTTTCATTCGCCGCCGCGGTTTTCCCGATAAATGGTATTATGACTCAGATAATCAAAAATGGGTACAGCCTATACCGGCAGGAAAATAGCACCCGATGCGTGATGAAGTGGTCTCAAAATTAGAAAAACCAATTCACGCCCAGAAAGCAGCCCACAGGGTTTACGCTCTTATTGGGATTAGAAAGGCCGGCCGATGAGATGTGGATCCATCGGATGGCGAAATCAATACTCATGTTATCTTTTACAAAATAATTTACTCCGATGATTCCTTGTTCATTAAACTGAAAAGCGGCACCCAGGTCTGGTTCTCGAATCTCTGTGAGTGACACGCCGAAGCCTATATCAGCATAAGGAACGAAGCGCGTGCCGGTGGCAAAATTGTATCGCACGTGAGTCGTCAATCCGACAATAGCGCGTTTTTTCTCATTTACCTCCGCTCCACCGAATAATTCCATAACGTGCTCCCAGTTGCCACGATACCATTTGCCCTCTCCTTTAACGTTTCCGATCATTCGACCATAAGTGACCGAGATCAGAGCAAAATTGTGTTGTTCTTCACTGCCCAATCTTAGGTCATAAGTGCCCCCTATGCTTACGCCCAGAACATCTGTTCCCTTGCGAAATCCCTCACCGACGCCGGAAGACCAGATATCAGGCTTTAGTGGCATTACGGTATTTTGCTGGTTACTCATAGGAGTGTTGTCTGAAAAAGGAGCAGTGTCTGCCGCGAATACGGGAAAAGGTATGAATAATAAAAGGCAAAGAAGAAAAGTGTATAAAGAATTTTCAGGATGGTGTAGATGAAACATTGATACCTCTGCTGTTGTCTTAATATAGAATATATTCGTATTAGTCATCACAACTCTTCATGCGATTGCGAGAGGGATACTTAACTTAAATTTTTTTAGCACTGCTCTTCAAGCATTGTCAATATCTTTTATATTACTTATTGACACAATGCAATCAACCTTATAAGAATTATAATGAGGTGTTACAATAAAAAATGGAGGTGTTAAATGGGGGAAGATACAAAATTGTTTGGAATGCCTGCCGAAAGTGGCAGATGGTTGTTTGTAATTATTGGGTTGATCATGAATGTGTGTCTGGGAGCTGTGTATGCCTACAGCATTTTTCTGGGGCCGGTAAAAAAGGCATTTGATGTTTCAGCTTCAATGGCCAACTTGCCGTTTATGGTGTTTCTGTCCTTTTTCGCAATTCTCATGTTTTTTGGCGGACGCATTATGGAAAAACTTGGTCCGCGCACGCTGATCATTATCGGCAGTATCACTGTAAGCTTGGGTTGGATGCTTTCGAGCTTTGCTCCCAATATCTGGGTGTTGACGTTGACTTATGGTGTTATTGCCGGATCGGGAGTAGGATTGGTCTATGGATGCCCTGTGGCCACGGCAGCCCGCTGGTTTCCGGATAAAAAGGGTTTGGCTGTCGGCTTGATGCTTGCTGGTTTTGGCGGCTCCGCACTGATTACGGGTAAACTTGCCAGTCTAATGATTCCTGCCGTCGGATTGTCAAATACTTTCCTTTATTTTGGAATTGTCTTCGGCATCGTATTGGTCATATTGGGTCTTCCTTTTCGCTTCCCGATTGCCGGTTGGACACCTGCCGGCTGGAAACCCGTTGCTGGTTTTGTGGCCGAGGCCGACTTAATGCCTGCAGAAATGATAAAGACGCCTGCATACTGGGGATTGCTTTTCTGTTTCATGATTGGTTCGATTGCCGGTTTGATGGCAATTGGAATTTCTAAACCGGTGGGCAGTGAGATTATTAAAATCACCGGTGATACAGCGGCTACTCTGGTTGGCGTTTTTGCATGCTTCAACGCATTTGGACGTCCACTTTTTGGATTCATCACCGATAAGCTTACAGCACGCTACGCAGCAATGATAAATCTCGCAATAATCCTTCTGGTATCCGTTTTGATGATTAAGGCGGGCGAGGGAGATACCAATCTTTATATAGTAAGCTTTATCGGTTTCTGGTTGTGTTTGGGCGGTTGGCTGGCGATTGCCCCTGCGGCAACTGCTACTTTCTTCGGGATAAAAAATTATGCCCGCAATTACGGTGTTGTATTTTTCGCTTATGGTTTTGGCGCGATAATCGGTGGAATTATTTCCGGTCAGGCCAAAGACCTTTTCGGAACATATACATTCGCCTTCTATCCCACGGCAGTATTGGCGGCTGTGGGACTGGTGCTGGCTTTCATTTTACTCAAAACGCCTACAAAAGCATAGTTGTTGATAATACCAAGTTGCTTTCAAACATTAAAATATGAATGTTTGAAAGCTTACTTGGTATTATGTCCGGTAAATCGTCCTTTTTGATGTTTTGTAGCAAATTGGTATAAAAGATAGGTTTTGGATAAAAATAGAGCGGGCTTGATGCCCGCTCTATTTGCTTTTATAAAATATTATCTGATTATTTTTCTATCAATGGCTACAGATTGGCGGCCGTCCTTATCTACCATGGAATTGACATCAGCATGACCCTTAAATCTCATTACGTTGAGCATGAATATTTCCAGTTTGCTCAAAACATTTGGCGGCAAAATGTTGCCGTCGATTTCAATCGATATGGCCGGATACTTTCTTTCTCTGGCCCATGGAGTAATTAATCCCTCAATTACTCTTCCGATAAGGCAGGCAAAAGGTGAAATGTTAACTATGCCCGAATAACCGTCCATCATTGCTGTGGCGGCTACACCACTGGATATGCTTATTTCGGAATATAGTTCGTTGCTTACAAAATGTTTTTCGGTGTTTTTCATAATTTCCTGCATGTCATGCGGCGAATCAGGAATTAAACCGGTTGAAGACAGTATCTTGCGGATATTCTTCCCCACATTCTGCTTATAATAATGTTCAATGTTGCAGTTGATCAAATCCATAAACTCTTTGGTGAAAAGGCGGCGATACCAGGGAAGCAAGCTTAGCTTTTTTTTGAGTTCATAATGCCGGACAAAATCGCAATAGTAAACCCATTCAGCAATACTCGATACCTTGGCGATAATCCCTCGTTTACTGAAGTGTTGAATCAATTCATCAATGGCAAAATCATCACGGCGCACATATATTTCTCCGACAATAAGCACCTTCGGGCATTCCCCCATATTCTTCTTCAGAGGGATCCTGGAAATATCTTTGGAAATATCTTTCAGTACAGGAAGGATTTTTGTAATATCACGTTCGGCAACACTGATCATTTTATGCCAGAGCGCATCATATGTAGCCATTGCCTGCACAGGTTCGGTTGCGCATGTTCTTAATGAGGTTTCTATGTCTTTCATATAATCGCTGATGGTAACTGCCCACCACGCGTGTTTATAAAATTCAGTGCCCAGTTCGTTATAAGAATTGTCCGAATCTAAAGTAAAGACAACGACATTTTCCAGACGCAGATCTTTGAATAGATTTTCATAAAAAACAAAGTATTGGCCGGTGCGGCATGGTCCGGTTGTGGTGGGAATAAATATGATATACGTTTCGTCTTTACGGTATTTTCCCGAGGAGAGATATTTAAGCACGCTGCCTAAAACAAGGTGCGAAGGAAGACATTCCTTGCCGGATGCGTGATTGCGGGCCAGTTGTAGTGTGTGAATATCGGGTACAGGCAAAGCCTGCGCATTGATCCCCATTCCCCGGATTGTAGCGGAAAGAAGCTCTGCAGAGAGTCTGCCCATACTGGACAACAGAAGCTTTACACGCTGATTATTCTTGATGGGAATTTTTTCGCCGGTCAGGTCATTGCGAATATAAATATCTTCGTCGGGATTATTAACAAATCTCAAACCATTGTCGTATCTTGATTCTTGAATATTGGTGAATTTTGATCTGTATCCTTCGATAATATCCAGGAATGCTTCAATGCGCGTATCTATTCCGGCATCGGCTGTATGGGAATCCAACTCCAGAATTAAAAATGGTTTGGTACCCATTATCCATTTTATATAGTGCAGCAGAAAAGAATCAGGCGCGCAGGAAAAATTGGAAATATAAGTTACGTAAATATTATCTTCATTTTTTAATAGCGCGCCGGTTTTCATGTCTTGCTGGCCATAATACCAGTACATATTTGGATAAATAGATTCATCAGCAAAAGGAAGAATATCATAGGGAATGATAGAGTAGCCGCGAGTTGTATATTTTCGCGGAATACCCATATTGGCATCAGCCGTGAAAGCGTTATAAGGCCTGCCTAAAAGAGCAATGACCGGTCTTTTTGCTTTTCGTGCTTCGGCCAGAGCGGTTTTGCCGAGTGAGCCTGCCTTGACAAAATATTCAATTTGTTTATTGTAGGCAATCGTGAAAGCTTTTTTAGATTCGCTTTCAGGAACTCCGAGCTTTAAGGCCACTTCGACAAATGATTCAGATGCCTTTTCCAAACCATACATAAAACTGACTACAGGTGATAAATATTTGTCATCAGGAATTTCCGGGAAAGCTTTCTTGATATAGTAGGGCAGAGCTTGTGTTATGGGGCAAAAGTTTGCCGGAGTGTCTTTTTCATAACTTTCCATGTCTTTAAAGTGCGGCAGAAAGATGTAATCAAGATTGCGGTCAAATATATCCTGTACAGCTCCATGGGCGATTTCCGCCGGGAAACAATAGCTGCTTTCCACACGTGCTGTTCCTTCGGTTGATATATTTTTCGAAATAACAGTCTCTATACCTAGTTCGTGAAAAAACCAGGAATAAAGAGGCCAAAGGGTATAAATGGAAAAACAGCGGGGGATGCCGACAATAAAATCTTTTTTCTTGTTCATGGTGGCGGGATTAGGTGCGCATTCCTTAAACAGGAGGTCGTTGCGCTGTTCGATATAATCAAACACTTCCGTTTCGTCAAATGCCTTTTTCTTTCTTATGTTGGCATATTTATTACACCTGCCGCCAAACATATACTTGCTGTTATTGACGTTGAGGATGCGGATGGGGCAGAAATTATCACAGGCCTTGCATTGAAATTCTTTTTCGTGGATGATTTCAGTAGATAGAATGTTATCAACGTCGTAGGTGGTTTTGGTCAAAAAACCTTCTTTTAGCTTTTGCTTGGCCAGGATGCCGACACCGAAGCAACCCATTAGTTCGGGGTCAGGCGGGACGAGGATGTTTTTACCTAGCAACATGGCAAAAGCAAGAGGCACGGCCTTGTTTTTAGCTACTCCCCCCTGCAAAACAATATTTTTGCCGATGGTTCTGTTACCGACAACTCTGTTTAAATAATTGGAGACAATAGAGGTAATGATTCCTGCCGTTATGTCTTCAACAGATGCCCCCTGCTGAATGGCATTACGGATGTCCGAGTTGATAAACGCGGAACAATGTTCGCCAAACTTTAGTGGCTCTTTCGCTCTAATGGCTATATCGCCTATTTCCCAGGCATTGGCGATGTTCAAATCACTCTGCGCTGATTCTTCCAAAAAAGATCCGGTACCGGCGGAACATGCCTCATTCATGGCATAGTCTATCGGAACCTTATTCTTCAGGAGAACATATTTGGCATCCTGCCCGCCGATTTCGAAAATTGTGTCAATATCAGCCTGATAAAAAGTGGTGCCGACAGCGTGGGCGATGATTTCATTATAGACTGCCGGAGTTTCTAGAAATACACCGAGAATTTCTCTAGATGATCCAGTTGTAGAGGCAAGTGTTATGTTGATTTTGCCATCTCCTATATCTGCACGGATTTGTTTTTTCATTTCGATAAGGCAATTTTTGAGAGCGGCGACAGGATCGCCATGAGTGCGACCATAATAAGATGCGGTGATTTCATCTGTTTCCATGTCAATTAAACAGGCTTTAGTAGTAGTGGAACCGCCGTCAACACCGAGGATATACTCCTTTCCAGCGACTACTTTGGATTTTTTGGAGGGCAGATAGGTGACTCTACCTTCTGCAGTTTTCAAGCTGGCAAACCGCTTGAATTGAATCCGGCTATGCTTAAAAAGATTATTCAGCGGAGGTAATATGCTGCCTGAATCTCTAGCCATAAGGGCTGCTCCATATGCCTCAAAATACGGCGCCTGAGGAGGGACTATAAATTTAATTTCCGGCATTCGTTCCATAATATAGCTGGTGATATACTGATTTTGGGTAACACCTCCAGTGAGAAGAACTTTACCTTTGACTATTTTTGCTCTTTTGAGAAAATCAATTACCTTGGTCGCCGTCACATCGCTAAGCGACAGGACAACATCGCCTTTGTTAGCCTCGCCTTTGTTCAGGCGATGAGTGCAATCGCTTTTCATAAAAACGGAACAGCGTGAAGAAAGCTTGAAAACGCAACTTTGTTGCGGGATCGTATTGATATCAGTCAGATGCATATTCATCCGGCCCAGTTGCTGTTTGAAAAATTCACCTGTTCCGGAGGCACATTTATTGCCGGAAAAATTGGTTATTATCCGGTTTTCTTTATCTATTGTATAAACGACCAGATCTTCACCACCCAATGATACTATCGCATTAATTTCATGATGGAGATGCTGGAGCGCTTTTTCAATACAGAGAGGTTCAATCACGCTGTTGATATTTAGAAGATGTCTGCCTTCGGTGCCAGTGACAAGAGATTTTATGTCCGAAGGTATTTGGTGGGATGATAAAATCTTTCGAAGTGTTTGAATAAAGTTGCCTTCATGAGGCTCTACTTCACTCCATAAAATATTGTTTCCCTGTAGCATAGTCACCTTGACATTAGAGGCGCCAATATTGATTCCGATACTATGCATAATAACTCCAGAATGATAAAAAAGCTGAAAGTGTATACTTCCAGCTTTTATTTAGAAACGATATAAGACATTGCTAAACGTGAATCATGCCATTCACTTTCAAAGGATAACAAGTCGGCAAGCAGGAGGCACCGGATGCGTACTATACATACGCTGAAGAAGCCGCCGGCCCAGGCATTCGCCGGGCAGGTTCTGCCAACAAAGTTAGCCGAAGAAAGCGCATTGGTATTAATGTTCTGCTTCCAAGGCACCAGCTATGTACATCATCGCCAGCAACATGAAAACTAGAGTCTGGACAATGGAAGTAAAAACCATCAGGATAAAAACTGGTAGTGGTACAAGCAACGGTACCAGAAGAAGTACAACTGCCAGCACTATATCTTCACCGGCGATATTGCCGAACAAACGAAAAGTCAGGGAAAGAGGGCGAGACAGATGACTGATAATTTCGATGGGCAGCATTAAAGGTGTCAACCACCAAACTGGCCCCAAAAATTGCTTAAAATATTTGAAACCATGCATACTCACTCCCACTATATGTGTGGATAGAAACACGACAATTGCCATGGATGCGGTAGTATTGATATTAGCTGTAGGTGATTCAAAACCTGGAATGATTCCAATAAGGTTTGAAGTTAAAATGAAAAGACCAAGAGTCGCTATGAGCGGGAAAAATTTCTTGCCTTTATCGCCCATAGTGTCAATAAGTAACGCATCAAATCCACCGATGATTACTTCCATGATATTTTGCATACGGCCGGGATAAACTTGCAGTCGTCGCGTGGCCAGAAATGAAAATATGGACAGCAGAAGCATGACAAACAAAGTGTTGAAAACAATAGTCATGTTAATGCCCACATCTTTCAGCCAAGTCGTGTGGAAGAATATTAGGGGTTCCATTTCTATCTAACCTCCTCAATGAAGTTTTTTTTAGCCAAAGTGGCGATTACCGTGACGCTGATGTTGATTACAACCACGGAGAGTCCGATAAGTAATCCAATGACATTTACAGTGGCATTGGCGATAAGGAAATATAAAACAATAGCTGTCAAAATCAGACGAATGTAATATTTGATCATTACACCAACTTTAACATTACGCGTTGTATTGGTAAAAATACCACGCAAGCCTCGTTCCATCCAGTGAAAGTTGAGGATACTGATAAAGCCGCCCAAAAGGACACCTAAATAAAAATCAAAAGGAGTGAAAATCCATGAAATAATGAAAATAACAGCCAGAACAATCCAATTGGCTGTTTCAATCTTTTTTTGGAGCGGGTCTTTGTCGATGAGGTTCACTTTTTAAACTCTTTATAATTTGTTCTTCATCTTTAAAATTCTTTTTAATTAAAACATATATGTTACGAAATCCGGCTGAAATACCAATAAATAAAAAGAACACAGTAAACACATTGCCGGAATCAAATTTTCGATCTAAATAAACTCCCAGTAAAAGGCAACCAAAAATCGCCAAAACCATTGCTATGCCTATACTGCTGGCAAATGCCATTTGTACGGCATATTTTTTAGTTTCTAGATCCAAAATTTCGGTACTCCCTAACATTAATTACAGGTCAAGTCAATTAAAAACATGACCGCCGTTCAGTATTTAATTAATAGCAAGTTGCTTTCAAACATTAAAATATGAATTTTCGAAAGCTTAATTGGTATTATGCTCGGTAAATTAACCTTTAATGGGACTAGCTAAGAACAAGCAAACCGAAGTTCGTCCCTGCCACCTGAAGGTAGCGGGATAATTCCCAATAGCCAAAGGCTATTGGGAATTATCCCACGTGCGCAGCTAAATAGGGCTAATATTTGATAGCTACTTGTCATAAATGACGATTTACTTTATACCAGTCAATAGTTTTTATCAGTCCTGTAGATAAATCAGTTTTTGCGGTAAATCCGAATTCTTTTAATGCTTTAGTTGTGTCCAGCATTCGTCGGGGCTGTCCGTCGGGTTTGGATTTATCCCAGAAAATTTTCCCCTGAAAACCGGTGAGTTTGGCAATCAGTTCTGTCAGTTCTTGAATCGATATTTCAAAGCCAGCGCCGATGTTAACCGGTTCGCTTTTGTCATAAATATCCGTAGCCATGCAAATTGCCTGGGCGGCATCTTCCACATAAAAAAATTCCCGTGTGGCCAAACCTGTTCCCCAAACCTCAATTTTATCTTCATGGGCATCAATGGCATCAAAACATTTTTTTATCAGCGCCGGAATAACGTGGGAGGAGAGGGGGCTGAAATTGTCTCCGGGACCATAAAGATTTACCGGAAGTAAAAAAATGGAATTAAAACGGTATTGCTGTCGATATGCTTGCGATTGCACCAGCATCATTTTTTTAGCCAGACCGTAAGGGGCATTGGTTTCCTCAGGATAGCCATTCCAGATATTTTCTTCTTTAAAAGGTACGGGTGTAAATTTGGGGTAAGCGCAGATTGTGCCTAAGGCGGCAAATTTTTCAATTTTTCTTATGTATGCTTCATGCAGCAGTTGAGCGCCCATGATTAAATTATCGTAAAAGAGTTCAGCAGGTTTTTCCAGATTAAAGCCGATACCACCGACTTTAGCAGCCAGGTGAATAACAATTTGAGGTTTTGTTTCTTCATACATTCGTTGAATATCGGTGATGCTGGTCAAATTGTATTCGGGAAGATCAGCAATCTTAATTTGACGGCAATCAAAAGCTTCCAGCTTCTTGATCAAATGGCCGCCTAAAAAACCTTTTCCGCCTGTAACCGTAACACACTTTCCTTTGAGCATTTTTTCAATCCTTAATTTAGCTAATTTAATACTGATAATTGTAAAATTAAGTCATACGCTCACTATTATTACAGGCGAAGCCTGAATCAAGCAGAGTTTTTTCTTTTTTTGCTAATTCTAAATCTGCCGCAATCATCATATCAACGAGCATATCGAAACTGACTTTCGGCTTCCAGCCAAGTATTTTTCTTGCTTTGGTCGAATCACCTAAAAGCACATCAACTTCCGTCGGCCGGAAATATTGCTTGTCAACAACGACATGCTTATTATAATCCAAATTCAGTTTAGCAAATACCCGCTCCACAAATTCTCTTACAGAATAAGTTTCTCCGGTAGCTACAACAAAATCGTCCGGTTTATCCTGTTGCAGCATCAGCCACATGGCCTCAACATAATCACCGGCAAAGCCCCAGTCTCTTTTGGCCTCAAGGTTTCCAAGATATAATTTATCCTTAAGGCCTAATTTTATCTGTGTTGCCGCACGGGTTATTTTCCGAGTCACAAATGTTTCGCCACGTCGCGGTGATTCATGATTAAAAAGAATGCCGTTAGTTGCAAAAATACCATAGGCATCACGGTAATTAAGCGCTATGTAATAAGCATAAACTTTCGCGGCGGCATAAGGGCTGCGCGGTTGAAATATCGTTTTTTCGCTTTGTGGCGGTGGGGCGGCGCCGAACATTTCGCTTGACGATGCCTGATAAAATTTTGTCTGAATTCCTGTCTTACGAATTGCTTCCAAAATTCGTAAAGTTCCCAGTCCTGTGATGTCAGCTGTATATTCCGGCATGTCAAAACTCACGCGCACATGGCTCTGCGCCCCGAGATGATAAATTTCATCTGGAGCTATCGAGTGAAGTAAATCCATTAGCTGACCGGAAACATTCAAATCGCCGAAGTGCAGGAATAATTTAGCGTTCGGGTCATGAAAATCACGATAAAGGTGATCAATACGGTCGGTATTGAAAGTGCTTGCTCGACGGATTAAACCATGCACTTCATAACCTTTATTTAACAACAATTCCGCCAGATAAGATCCATCCTGACCGGTGATGCCTGTAAGAAAAGCCTTTTTCATATTATTTCTCCATGTTCATTGATTCGAATTGTTTGCACATTACAAGATCGATCTTTACTTGTCAATGAACGGATTAAAAATTATTTAAAGTTTTCGAACAGGCATTAAGGGTAAAATCAATGTCATCATCGCTGTGCGCAAAAGACAGAAATGCCGACTCTAATTGCGAAGGCGCCAGCCAAACGCCATTTTTTAGCATGCCATGAAAAAAACGGGCAAACAGCGCCATATCTGATTTTTGGGCGGTAACCAAATCGTAAACGGGACCTTCCTGGAAAAATATAGTGAACATCGAATATACACGGTTTACGCAAGCAGCAACCCCTTTTGTTTTAAATAAATTTTCCATCTCCAAGCAAATATGATTCGTTTTATTGCTTAACGCGGAAAAGGAATCAGATTTTGTTTTGAGTATATTAAGGGTTGCAATCCCCGCGCTCATCGCCAGAGGATTGCCGGAGAGTGTTCCTGCCTGATAGATATCTCCTAAGGGAGCGAGTCTTTCCAGGATTTCTCTTTTACCGCCAATTGCGCCTACAGGCATGCCCCCGCCGATTATTTTACCAAGGCAAGTCAGATCAGGTTTAATGCCGATTAAATTCTGATAGCCGCCAAACGTAAAACGGAATCCCGTGATCACTTCATCAAAGATAAGAACGATGCCATTTTTCTCCGTTAGTTCTCGAAGTTTTTTTAAAAAAGATTTGTTGGGTAAAATGACACCCATATTACCTGCAACCGGCTCTACGATAATGGCAGCCAGGTCAGAACCATAGCGGTCAACAGCAGTTTGCAGTGCTTCAATGTCATTATAAGGCAGGCTTAAGGTCAATTGCGCGATTTCTTCAGGTATTCCCGGTGAACCGGGGATACCAAATGTAGCCACACCCGATCCCGCTTTGATCAGAAGTGAGTCAGCATGACCATGGTAACAACCGTCAAATTTGGCAATTAATTTCCTGCCGGTAAAACCACGTGCCAGCCGGATCGCGGTCATCGTTGATTCTGTCCCGGAACTGGTCATTCGCACAAGCTCTATGGAAGGGATAGCCGAACATATTAATTGAGCCATTTGTGTTTCAGTTTCAGTCGGCGCCCCGAAACTGGTGCCCCTTTGAGCCGTGTCGCAGATAGCAGAGATTACTTCTGTATGAGCATGACCTAAAATCATCGGTCCCCAGGAAAGAACATAATCGATATATTCAATGCCTGCGACATCATAAATCTTACTACCTTGTGCCTTGTTTATAAAGATTGGTTCTCCGCCCACACCCTTCCATGCGCGCACAGGACTGTTCACACCGCCGGAAATCACCTGATGTGCTTGTGAAAAATAATCTGTTTTAGTTTTGTCCATTAAAAATACTCCGGAGATTTTTTTTTGTATTCCTGAATGCTTTCCAATATCAGATAATCATGAACACCTGTCGCAGTTGCCATGTCCTTGATCAGTAGTGAGATTTTTTTATCTTGAGAATGCAGCATTGTAAAGATGTTATATTTTCCTTGAAAGGCCGGATTTCTTTGGTAGCAATGGGAAACAGAGCGGTATTCGGATAACATCTTACCTGCTTTCTCTAGCTGATTTGAAGGTACTGACCATACAACCAAAGCATTGTTTTTATAACCTGCTTTTTGATGGCGCAGTATCGCGCAAAACTTACGGATGAAGCCATTATTAAGGAGTTCTTGTGTTACTCCCAGAGCTTCCCCGGCGGTGAGGCCGCAGGCATTACCAATTTCCGTAAAAGGAGAGCTGATCAAAGATATGTCCTCCTGGATCAGACGGGCAACTTTGTTTTGTTTTACCGTTAATTTTTCCATGTAATAAACTTTATCCTGACTGGAAAATAAAATCAAGTTATTGTGAAACTCCAATTCCGAAAGCGTAGCGGAATTGGTAAGTTGAACAATCCCGCACAGCGGAGGGTAATAAGGCTCAAACTTCAAAAGCGAAGCGCAATGAAGTTTGCTAGCCGAATTATCCAGCATAAGCAGGGTATAAAACACCGTAGCGAGCTCGCGAATCTGTTTCCAAAGCTTGTTTGTGTTTCATACCCGTGATCGGTTGGGATTGGAAATATTACTTGACAATTTAAATACGCACCGTTAAAAACAAAAACACAGAACCTGGAAGCGTCTTTTTTCAAAGAAAGGAGGTGTAATTACTTAGAAGGGTTTTGATATTGAAACTATCAACTAATAAAGAAAAAGGAGAAGTTAAATGAAAAAAAGTTTGATCTATGTAGTGTTGGCAATGGTATTGGTGATTGTTAGTGTGGCGTTTGCGTTTGCAGCACCGGAAGCGGCTAAAAGCGCGGCAGCTTCAGGAACAATTGATTACAGTAAAGCTATTGTAATCGCTTGCTCATTGCTTGGTGCAGGTATTGCAATTGGAATCGGCGCAGTGGGTGCTGGTTTGGGTCTTGGACAGGCAACAAGTGGTGCCAGTAATGCAGTGGGGAGAAATCCTGATGCACAGGGTAAAATTATGTTAACCATGATGGTCGGTATGGCTATGACAGAATCCGTCGCGATTTACGCGTTGGTTATTTCTTTGGTTATGCTTTTTGCCAATCCGCTAATTAAACTGATTGGTTAAAAAATAAATCAGGTATTTTATCAAAGGGAGGAGAAGCAAAAAACAATGGACTTCTTCTCCCTTTATTTAGTGAGACTCAAACGGGACAAGCGAAGCGCAGTCATATTTGTTAGTCTCACTTATCCCGCACAGCGGGGTTAATGACACCGCTATCCCGCGCAGCTTATCGCAATACCATGATTATTTAGTTTACCAAGACGAAGTTATTTTGACAGCTGGTTTAAGTATGGGCAGTAAATCATCCTTCCTGAAATGTTATTTTTCCAATTAACGCAATATTTAAATCTGAAATAATCAAAAAATGGCTGAACTTTAATTTAACATGTGGTACAAATATATTGGATAAATCAACATGTTAAATAAGATAAATATTAATTCCCAAAAACAGATACTGATCGTAAATATAGTTTTAGTAGCAGTTACACTTGCTGTATTCTGGCAGGTGAATCAATATAACTTCATCAAATTTGATGATGACGTTTATGTTACAGAGAACAGCAATGTCCAGTCCGGAATTACTCTGGATGGATTGCGTTGGGCGTTCAGTACAACTTATGCCGAATTTTGGCACCCTCTGACCTGGCTTTCCTTGATGCTTGATTATCAACTTTATGGTTTAAATGCTGGTGGTTATCATCTAACCAACCTGATGCTGCATATTCTGAGTGCTTTAATGCTATTCTGGCTTTTTAACCGTATGACAGGGGCGGTCTGGCGTAGCGCCTTTATTGCGGCTCTTTTTGCGCTTCACCCGCTTCACGTGGAATCGGTAGTTTGGATTGCTGAACGGAAAGATGTATTGAGCGCATTTTTCTGGATGCTGACTCTTTCCCTTTATGTCTATTACACAGAAAAACCGGGCACAGTAAGGTATGTGCTTATTCTTTTGAGCTTTGCCTGCGGACTTATGAGCAAGCCCATAGTTGTCACTCTACCCATCGTTATGCTCCTTCTCGATTATTGGCCACTTGGCCGTTTTCAGTCGCATAAAATCGAAACTAGCTTGATGACGGTAGTTATGCCAATTTCTACAAAGCAGGGGAAACAGAAAAACAAATCAAAAAAAGGAGCATTAAAGAAAAATATATCTCCACCTAATGATCAGAGATCATCAGAAAATAAGATTGCAGGAATAATTCCGTTATGGCAATTGCGGGAAAAAATTCCTTTTTTTATTTTTTCAGCAGTATTTTCCATCATTACACTATATGCTCAGTATAAGCCTTCCATAAAACATTTTTCCTTGGCTTCCCGAATCGCCAACGCACCTGTTTCTTTTGTAACTTATTTGGAAAAAATATTTTGGCCTCATGATCTTGCCTTTTTCTATCCTTTTTCGGATCAAATTCCGGCCTGGCAAGTCTTGGCAGCCACTTTACTGATTCTCGTTATATCTACTGCTATTGTTATAGCGCTAAAACGTTTTCCTTATTTCTTTGTCGGATGGTTATGGTATACAATAACTCTTTTGCCTGTTATCGGGATAGTGCAGGTCGGAGACTTTGCAATGGCCGACCGCTATACTTATCTGCCTTTAACAGGTATTGGTATTATGCTGGCCTGGGGCATTCCACTTTTATTCCAACGCACAGACATAAGTAAAAAGATTCTATTTCCCGCAGGAATAAGCGTTTTGGCTATTTTGGTAGTTTTAACATGGCAACAATGTGGTTACTGGAAAAACAGTATAGAACTTTTTAATCATGCTTTGCAGGTGACAAAAAATAACGATGTTGCACATAACAATCTCGCTTCTGTTCTACTTGAAGAAGGGAAAATAAATGATGCTATACAGCATTATAATGAGGCGATAATTATAAAATCCGATGACGAATATACTTACTACAACAGGGGACTTGCTTACTTTAAAATAGGTCAACAGCAACGTGCCATTGAGGATTATAACGAAGCAATCCTGCTACAACCGAATTTTGCCGAGGCTTACAACAGTAGAGGGTATGCTTATACTAAACTCGGTCAGTATCAGCCAGCTATCGAGGACTTCAATAAGGCCATCAAATTAAAACCAGATTATACCTATGCCTACATCAACCGAGGGGTTGCTTATTTAACTCAACGCAATAAAAAGCTTGGCTGCCCTGATGCGCAAAAAGCATGTGAATTAGGAAATTGCAGAATATTAGAAATAGCCAAAGTCAAGGGAGACTGCCTTTAATTAAGAGGGGATTCTAAAACTGATTGCAAATGGTAATTCCCAATTCTGACAACTGCCCACTAGTGAAAATTGGCAGCGGCTCTGCTTAAACTTGACCAGCCTTAATTTAGCAGTGTTTGTAAAGCCAAGAATTGATCGGGCTTTTATTCTTCCTCAGCAATCACTTTACCGCGTAAAACCTTTTTTTCTGTATGTTGATGTTTATCGGTGAGGATTTTCTCTTTTGCCCTTTTGCTGCGTTTTCTTTTTTGACGGCGGATTTTTTCCAGCGTTTCTTTCTCTTTCGAAATAAAACCTTTTTGCAAGCGTTCAATCTTATCCAACAATAATTTTCGGGCTAAATATCGGTTTAATGACTGGAATCTTTCCCTTTGGCATTTGCACGAAAGGCCTGTAGGGATGTGCACAAGATAAACACAGGATGAGGTTTTGTTGACTTTTTGACCTCCGGGACCGGAGGAGCGGATAAAGGATTCCTCAAAGTCGTTTTCGGAAACGTATAGTTCCTGCATTCTGGCAGTCATCGCATTTTCTTTTTCTGAGGATATCGGCATGGTATGTTCTAAGTTTAAGGGATCGAATAAATCTCGTCGTCAATTAAGTTGATCCAGTTTTCCGTAAGAACTTCCCTAGCTTCTTCCAACTTATCAACGCCAAGAATAACAATAGTTTCTTTACCGATGCGATTAATTGTCGTGTAGAGATAATGGATGTTAATTTCCGCTTTGGCCAGCGGCTTCAAAATAGCGTTAATACCGCCTGCATGGAGGGGAACTTTGGCTGCAAGCACCGGCGTCACTTCAATATTGAAATTATAGCTGCTTAAGAGCGCTGCGGCGCGGTCGGGATCATTGACCACAAGACGAACCCTGCTGTCGTGTTCGATACTGGCGGCCGATACGGCTTTGGTGCTGATATCTTCAGCATCCAGAATATGGGTGAGTTTAGCAAAAGAACCGGGAACATTACCCAACAAAACGGAAATTTGTTTTACAGACATAAAAATTATTCCTTTACATAATCGAATCCGGTAGCAAAAGCTTTGCGGTTAACTTCCGCCAGGGATTTTTTCTTGCTGCCCATAATAGATTCCAGACTCTTTAAATAAATATCAGGAGAAACAACGCCGGATTTTTTTATGAATGCTCCCATCATAATGATATTAGCTACCCGGCTGTTGCCCAGTTCTTGCGCTATATCAGTGCAGGGAATGCAAAATACTTTAACATCCTTACGGTTGGGACGATCTTTAATAATTGATGAGTTTAAGAAGATTACCCCTTCCGATGTGACTCTGTTTTGGAAAGAAAAAAGAGACGGTGCGTTCATAACAATAAGATAATTCGGTTCTGAGGCGACAGGTGATGCTATTTCCTCATCACCCAGTGCTACCGTGCAATTGGCTGTGCCGCCTCTCATTTCCGCGCCGTAAGCGGGAAGGTAAGTGACATGATATCCTTTGTTCATAGCGCTATTAGCCAGGCTTACGCCCATCATCAATACGCCTTGGCCGCCAAAACCGGAAAATATTGTTTTGACAATCATTATGTGGCCTCCGCAGTTTTCTTTGCCGTGGCAATCGTATCCTTAAACACGCCGGGAGGAAATTCTTTACTCATTACTTCATCCATCCATTTACAGGAATCTATGGTTGTCATTTTCCAGTTGGTCGGGCACAAAGAGAGGATCTCAACCATGGAAAACCCCAATCCGTCAACCTGGCACTGGAAGGCTTTCTTGATGGCTTTCTTTGTTTTGTTTACGCCTGCGGGAGAATTCACAATACATCTTTCTATGTAAGTTGAGCCTTTTAACTGGGAGAAAATTTCACTTACATTAATAGGATATCCATCAAGCGTTTCATGGCGTCCGGCCGGGCTTGTCGTTGTTCTTTGCTTCAACATTGTTGTTGGGGCCATCTGTCCGCCGGTCATTCCATAACAGGCGTTATTGATAAATATAACAGTAATATTCTCACCGCGATTGGCGGCATGAATGCTCTCGGCAATGCCGATTGCGGCAAGATCGCCATCTCCCTGATAGGAAAAAACAACCCGGTCGGGGAGAGTTCGTTTTATTGCTGTTGCCATGGCCGGTCCGCGCCCATGAGGTGCTTCAATCATATCCACATCAAAGTAATTATAGGCCAGAACCGCGCATCCTGCGGGTGGTACACCGATGGTAATGCCTCTTATATCCATCTCGTCAATAACTTCAGCAACAAGCCTGTGGACAATACTGTGTCCGCAGCCCGGACAATAATGGAAAATATTTTCTTTTAGGCTTTTCGGTCGTTTAAAAACTGTTTTTGACATATATTTTTATTACCTTAAATTATTAATCATTCTTGTCGCAGAGTCTGGCGATCACATTGGCAAGTTCTGCCGGTGTTGGCACTGCTCCACCCGGACGACCATGAAATTCGATATTGGCATAGCCCTGCAGCGCAAGCCTCACATCGTCCAGCATTTGACCGGTGCTCATTTCAAAAACAAGAAAATTTTTAATTTTTGCCGATAAGGCGCGCAGTTTTAATTCCGGAAAAGGCCATAGGGTAATCGGACGGAAGAGACCCACTTTCATTCCCTGATCACGCAGACGCTTGATTGCGCCTTTAGCAATTCTGGCGGCCGTTCCATAGGCCACAATAACCAATTGAGCATCTTCGATATTATGCTCTTCATGCAGCGTTTCGTTTTTAGTGATTACATCGTACTTGCGTGCCAGTTTCCAGTTGTGTTCTTCACTATCGATGGGATCCAGAAGAAGACCACGGATAAATTTGCTTTTTCCTGTGCCTGCGCCGCGCAACATGAATTTTTCACTGTACTGACGAGGTTTTGGTTTCTTAAAGATAACCGGCTCCATCATCTGTCCCATCATGCCGTCGGCAAGAATCATTACCGGTGTACGGTATTTATCGGCAAGATCAAAGGCATCCATGGTCAAATCAGCCAGCTCCTGACACGTTCCCGGACCGTAAACAATTGTGCGGTAGTCTCCATGACCTCCGCCGCGTGTGGCCTGAAAATAATCCCCCTGTGCCGGAAGAATATTGCCCAGGCCAGGTCCGCCGCGCATGATGTTAACAATAATACCGGGAAGCTCACAGGCGGCCATTGAGGAAATTCCCTCCTGCTTCAAAGAAATACCGGGGCTGGAAGATGAAGTCATTACTCTCACACCGGCAGCGCTGGCACCGGCAATCATATTGATTGCGGCTATTTCACTTTCCGATTGAATAAATACACCTGCATCGGCTCTGCGCATATGCTCGGCCATATATTCGGTAAGTTCATTTTGCGGTGTAATCGGATAACCGGCATAAAAGCGGCAACCTGCTCGAATTGCGGCTTCAGCGATAATATTATTTCCGGACATCAGTACTTTATTCACGGAACACCTCAATTGCTATATCCGGGCACATCGTCGCGCAAATAGCGCAGCCGTTGCATTCCTTTTCTTCGGTTATGCAGACGGGACGGTAGCCGTGGGAGTTATACTCCGTTGCAGGAATGATGTGACCCTTAGGGCAAAAATAAATACAGAGGTGGCATTCCTTACAAAGTTCTTTGTTTATCTTTATATTACCTTTCACATTACATCCCCAAAACAGTTTATATCAAGTTGCTTTCAAAACCCCGCTGTGCGGGATGATTAGGCCAACCAGTTTCAGCTTCTGAAACCGGGGTCTCACTAAATAAACTATGAATCTTTGAAAGCTTACTTGGTATTATGCCTTTGATTCACTCACTTTAGCGGATGCTATCTTGCGTATTAAGAAAAAAAAGTCAAGGTAAAAAAAGACTGAAGGTGTTTAGGTTTAACGCTGAAGGTAAATGTTGTTAGGTGAAGGGCGAAAATTATTTCCTTCAGCCTTATTTTCTCATATCTTGGTAATTTGAAATCCCTCTAATTTGATGGCGACGGACCTATTTAACAAATCAAAGGAAATGACGAAAAGTTCTTTTTCGAAATCGCTGCTGACAACGGTTCCCTCAATTCCGGCAAATGGTCCATCTGTTATACGCGCCAGTTCGCCCGCTTTGGGGAAATTAAATGTAAAGATTTCCACTTTTTTACCCAGAAATCTTTGAATAGCAAGGATCTTGTCATCCGGCACCGGTATCGGTTCTGAATTTTCTTTTTTCCCCAGTATTTTAACTGCGCCTGGAGTTTTGAGGATCATTAGTTTGATTTCATTGTCAAGTAGATTAGCTTCGACAAAAAGATATCCTGGAAAAAGCGGAACAGATATTTTTTTCTTCCGGTCTTTTCGCTTGCTCCACACCTCTATCTCAGGTAAAAAGGTTGTTATGTTCCTCTGGGCAAGGCTGGAATTTGTTTTGTATTCATGACGGCTTTTTGTATGCACGACATACCATGCCATAGTAAAATACCCGCGAATTCTTTGAATTTGAAAAAGTTGATGCCCATCTATAATAACTGATGACATTTTGCAATGGAGAAATGATGAAGATTTTCCGTCTGGCCGGAATTCAGATGACATTAGATGAAAGCGAAGAATCATTGGCGGCAAAAGTGTCCGGGGCATTAGCCACATCACTTGTAAATATTGCTTCGATTGAAATAATCAGAAAAGCGATAGATGCCAGGCGCAATAAGCCGCCCCATTTTGTTTATGTTGTTGAGGTCAGAGTTCCTGCAAGCGTTAATTTGCCCGCGAAATTTAATGATGGCATTACATTGCAGGAAGTTAAAGATGAGCCGCAAGCTCCGCTGAATGTGACTTTCCATTTACCTAAATTGCCTGTTGTGGTGATAGGCAGTGGACCTGCTGGTTTGTTTGCGGCTTATGTTCTTGCTCAAAGAAAAATTCCTGTAATTCTTCTGGAAAGAGGCACACCGGTTGAAGAGAGAATCAAAGATGTGCAGGCATTTTGGGAGGAGGGCGTTCTTAATTCGCAAAGCAATGTTCTTTTCGGTGAAGGTGGCGCCGGAACATTTTCCGATGGAAAACTGACGAGCAGGACAAAAAATCCTTATTCTTCCTGGATCAAGAAAGTGCTTGTGGAGATGGGCGCGCCGGAAATAATTCTTACTGAAGCCAAACCTCACATTGGCACGGACCGTCTCCGCAAGGTAATTATAAACTTACGGAGAAAACTAATTGAAATGGGTTGTGAAATCAGATTTTCCGCACACGTGACCGATTTTGTAATTTCGCACGGAGCTGTGAGCACGCTGATTATTAATGAAAAAGAAGAGATTAAAACCGGTCAGGTGATCTTAGCCGTTGGCCAGAGTGCCGATGATACATATTTGCGGCTATTTGAACAGGGCGTAAAAATGGAGGCCAAGCCATTTGCCATCGGTTTGCGGGTAGAACATCCGCAGGAATTGATCAATGCAATCCAGTATGGCCAGTGGCGTAATCATCCTCAACTGCCACCGGCAGAATATTTTGTTACGGCAGCACTTCCTGCTTTAAATCGGTCGGTTTATACTTTTTGCATGTGTCCGGGAGGCGAAGTGATTGGCTGTGGCAACGCCTCTGGTGTTGTAATCACCAACGGCATGAGCAATTCACGACGCAACGGTGAATTTGGCAACAGTGCCGTTGTGGTAAATGTTCGAGAAGATGATTTTGTTGAAAATGATTATCCTCTAAGCGGACTTAATTTCCGCAGACGATGGGAACATCAGGCTTTTCTTATGGGAGGAAGTAATTATTCGGCGCCCGCGCAAAAGTTGATTGATTTTCTGCAAAACAAGCAATCGGGCTTTATCGGGCGGACAAGTTTTCGCCCCGCTGTAAGGCATTCATTACTGGCTGAGGCTTTGCCGGAATTTGTCACTCAAGCTTTAAGATTAGGAATTAATGCGTTTGATAAAAAGATGCCCGGTTTTATTACAGAAGATGCCCATTTGATCGGAGTGGAAACAAGAACGTCATCACCGGTGCGTATTTGCCGCAGAGAAGATGGCCAAAGTGAAAGTGTTGAAGGAATTTATCCCTGCGGTGAAGGGGCCGGATATGCCGGCGGGATTATCAGTTCGGCACTCGATGGTATTAAAGCTGCCGAAAATGTCATCAATAATATGGCATGATGTCAGATTAAGCGGCTATCAAGAATAATATCTTCGCCGCTTCTTACTATCTTCCTGATGGACAGCTTTTTTGCCAAATCAAGATTGCGAATTTTTAAATCACCTACTGCTTCGATTCCTTTACCCAGGATTTTCGGCGCAATGACAGTTACCAGACGATTGGCCAGATTATTTATCAATACGGAAGTGATAATTTGAGCGCCGCCTTCAACCAATATAGATGAAATATTTCTTTTTGCCAGGATTTTTAATAGATTTTTCAGGTCAACGGTTCCCTGTTTGTTGGCAGCGATAGTGATTACTTCCGCGCCAATATTGGTAAGCCTTCGAAATTGCGGGTCGCTTGATTTTTTTATTGTGGCTATAATTGTTTTGGTTTGGGATAAGTTTTGCAATACCTTAGATTTTTCCGGAATGTTTAATGCGGAGGCAACTATAATGCGCAAAGGATTGCGCCCGCGAACCAGTCGTACTGTAAGTTCGGGATTATCTTTAATTACAGTTCCTGCGCCAACCAATATGGCATCATGCTGCGCTCTAAGTTTATGAGTAAACTTCAGAGATGCATCTGAACTTATCCACTGCGATTGACCGGTTGCTGTGGCGATCCGGCCATCTAATGTCTGGGCGTATTTTATCGTTACAAAAGGCAGCTTTTTTTCCATAAAATGAAAAAAAACTTCATTAAGGTCTCGGCATTCGCGCTCTAAAACACCAGTTTTAACTTCTATCCCGCAGCTTTGCAGATATTTAATGCCCTGGCAGGAGACAAGCGGATTAGAGTCAACAGTACCGATAACAACGCGGGCAATTTTATGTTTTGTTATGCTGTCTATGCAGGGAGGCGTTTTTCCTTCATGGCAACAGGGTTCCAGTGTAACATAGAGAGTTGAACCGGCAACATCTTGGGCGGCATTTTTCAGCGCGCTTACTTCAGCATGATTCCCTCCGTAACGCTCATGATAACCACGGCCGATAATCCTGTCTTCTTTAACAATGACGGCACCTACCAGAGGATTGGGGCTGACATGGCCAATGCCTTTTTGGGCAAGTTTTAAGGCTATTTTCATGTAATATTCATCTTTCATTGCATAATAATTACCTCATTGTCGGGTAAGATGCAAAGAAATTTATTGTCGATTGGTCGGGCGATGTGATATGGAAAACAAAGTATCAATAATGGAATTAAAAAAATAGTTTAAGGAGTGATCATGAAAGGTGTAGTACTTGCGGGTGGTTTGGGCAGTCGGCTTTATCCTCTGACAAAAGTAACCAACAAACATTTGCTGCCGGTTTATAACGAGCCGATGATTTATTATCCCATAAGAATTCTGGTCAATGCCGGAATTGAAGAAATATTAATTGTAACCGGTGGCAATAATGCAGGTGATTTTTTATGCCTGTTGGAAAATGGCAAAGACTTTGGTCTGAAGCATATTAACTATACATATCAGCAGGGTGAAGGCGGCATTGCCGCGGCTTTGAGTCTTGCCGAACATTTTGCCGATCGGGACAAGATTGCCGTGGTTTTAGGAGATAATATTATTGAAGGCAATATCAAATCGATGGCGGATGAATTCCGCAAGCAGAAAGACGGCGCGCGCATATTGCTGAAAGAAGTTTCCGATCCGCAAAGATTTGGTGTGCCCGTTTTTGAAGGCGAAAAAATTGTCCGTGTGGAAGAAAAACCAAAAAATCCCGCCTCCAACTATGCGGTGATCGGAATTTATATGTATGATTACCAGGTTTTTGAATTCATTAAATCATTAAAACCATCAGAACGTGGCGAGTTGGAAATTACCGATGTGAACAATTTTTATATTCGGGAAGGGAAGATGCAATGGAATGTTCTTGATGGCTGGTGGTCGGATGCGGGAACTTTAGAATCTTTACAAGCCGCCGGGAACATGGTGGCAAAAACAGGAGCGAATAAAATATGATCGATGGTGTAATTGTAAAAAAACTGAAAGTAATTCCTGATGAGCGCGGACGTCTTATGGAAATTATGCGTACCGATGATAACTTTTTTGAAAAATTCGGCCAGGTTTATATGACCACGGCGTATCCGGGAGTCGTCAAGGGGTGGCACTATCACAAGAAGCAAGCCGATAATATGGCTGTAGTCAAAGGCATGATGAAAATAGTTCTTTATGATGGCCGCAAAGAATCGGCAACTTTCGGTGAAATTAATGAGATATTCGCAGGTTGCCATAATCCTGTTTTAGTTCATATTCCGGCTTTTGTTTACCACGGTTTCAAATGTATCTCTGAAGAAGAAGCCGTAGTGATCAATACACCAACTGAAGTTTATGATTATAAAGAGCCGGATGAGTATCGACTGCCTGCCCACGGCAGTGAAATAAAATATGATTGGGGTAGAAAAGACGGATAGATTTTGAATTGTTACTACAATTATGGTGGCTGTAATACTTCTTGACTTTGGCAGATTAAGAGCGCATATTTTTTACAACTTGAAAAAGGCAAACCGCCTGAAAAGGCGGGACGCAAAGTTACTGGCCTAAGTCTTCGAAGTTTTGGACAAGGTGGCAGGGCTGCCGGGGAAATTCAGAGTCGTCCAGCAATTCTGCCAATAATACAAAATTCAACAAATTTAAGAAGATAGAATGGAAACAATACCATGATTTGGAACTGTTTCGCCTTTATTTTCGGTGCAGCTGTCGGCAGTTTTTTGAATGTTTGCATTTTTCGAATGCCTGCTAAAACCTCTATTGTTAAACCTCCGTCACAATGTCCGCATTGCCATCATCCTGTTCGTTTCTACGATAATATTCCACTGATCAGCTATATTTTGCTGAGAGGTAAATGCCGCGATTGCAGTGGGAAAATATCATGGCGTTATCCATTGGTGGAATTAATTACAGCGGTACTCTCGCTGCTGTTGTTTTTAAAGTATGGTCTTTCATTAACATTCTTGATTTTTTTCATTTTTACCGCTGTTTTGATTATTATTACGTTTATCGATCTGGATCATCAAATCATTCCCGATATTTTAACATTGCCGGGAATACCAATATTTTTCCTTTTAGCTGTATTTTTCCTGAATGTCCCGTGGCACGAGGCTTTGATCGGATTTTTAATCGGCGGCGGTGTGCTTTTTGCGATAGCGTTTGGTTATGAATTGTTGACAAAACGCGAGGGCATGGGCGGCGGAGATATAAAATTACTAGGCATGATCGGCGCGTTTCTAGGTTGGAAATCGTTGATATTTGTTCTATTGTTTAGTTCTTTTGCCGGAGCGATTGTTGGTATTGCCGCGATGATTATACAAAAGCAGGACATGAAATATGCGATCCCCTTCGGGCCATTCTTGTCGGCGGCGGCAGTTGCTTATATGTTCTGGGGTGATACCTTCATGCGTTTTCTTGTTTTGGGATATTAAATTTTTGAAAAAGTGAAAATCACAACTTAATTTGGTTTATTTCGCCACTTTGTTAGTTATAATTAGGCCAAAGGAAATAATTGACAGGATTTATTTAATAACATAAAATGCTGTTATTAAAAAAGATGTTGCTGAAATTGATTGATTATTAACACAGGTAAAAAGTTAGTTTCATTGTGGCATATGATATGCGTCATAATTATTGGATTATTTTGAAAAAGAGTATTTGGAGCAAGTGGTGAAAATAAATAAGACAAAAGGTTTTAGTTTAGTAGAATTGGTCGTCGTAATGGCCATTTTCGGAATTGTGGCAACGATAGGATCTTTGTCCTGGGCACGTTATGTAAGTAACGAAAATCTGCGAACGGCAGCAAGGGAATTAGTAACTGATTTTAACACCATGAAGCAAAGAGCTGTTTCCAATCAGGATACAACATATAGTATTTTGTTTGATATTACAGCCAATAATTATACAATGTCAGCAGTCAGTGTTGCCACTGGAACAACTACACAGACTAAATCACTGGCGCCCGCTGAACAGGCTCAGGGTGGTGCCTTTATTTTAAGCCTTCCCGGCGGTGCAACACCAACATACACATTGGCCTTTTTATCAAGAGGAACATTGAATCCCCCAAATGGAACTATTCAACTAAGAAATATTCGGGGGTCAAGGGCAACAATAGTATTCAATATGACAGGAAAAACTTATGTTACATTTGCTATGCAATAAAAAAGGCATGGGGCTCATTGAGGTGGTCATTGCTATGTTCATCACCAGTGTTGCTGTAATGGCTCTATTATCTCTTCAGGATAACGGGTGGAGAGCAATGGCCAGATCTGATCTTCTGGGACGGGCATCGGAAATATTATATAAAACTTTAGAAGATAACGAAGCCAGAATCATGAACCCCTGCAACACCGTTGTGGTGGGGGCACAGGCCCCGGCAACAATCCGGGTCAGCGGGCAGACTGCTGCAATATCGGGGGACATGATATATACGGTAAACACAACCATAGCTGCCGGTGTCAATACTAATTCCTGTGTTGTAACAGTCAGTGTAACGTGGGCAAATAACGCGACCGGCATTTCGGAAAGCATTAACGTTACGCGTCAGGAGCTGTACAGATTTCCAGCCGGGTGTGCCAACGCGGCAGGTATTGGGGCGTAATGCAAATATGACATTACACATATTTCCGGAGGGGTTTCCGAACGAATGAAAAATGAAAACGGATTTACATTAATAGAGGCTATTGCCGCTTTGTTTATTGGCAGTCTGATGTTGATGGCCATATACACAGCGGTTAACTCTGCACAGCGCACATCTACGGGGGTTGAAAGAAGAGTCATTGCCCAGCAGGATGCGCGGAGTGTTCTGGAGTTAATAGCCATGGAAGTACGCATGGCCTCTTACAACCCTAATTCTACAACGGGCAACTGGCTACAGAGTGGTGATTGCACTACAGTTTCCGCTAATCAAAATTACCGGGGGATACAGGAAGCGACGGCAACATCAATTACCGTGGAAATGGATATAAACGGGAATTGCACCTCCAAGGACGATCCGATCTGCATGAGGGACTATACTGGCAATCTCAATCCCAATGAGATTATCCGCTACAACTATGACGCGGCTAACCTTTATCTGACCAGGCAAACACAATGCGGTGGGGCACAACCGTTTCTGGGTGACACAGTTGCCCATGAAGTCTTGAATCAATCAAAATCGGCTCTTGTGGTCAATAACACAGCCGGTCCCGGGAATACCGCAATACCTGTTTTTCGGTACTATAACGGTTCCGGAACAGAAATTGCTGCGCCGGTAACTACGGAAATACCAAATATTCGGCGAATAGAAATTACACTCGTTGTAGATACTTCTACCGTCGATCCCGTTAGTGGCACGCGTCGACGAATTATCTATTCGACGAGCGTTATCCCAAGAAATCATATTCCCGCTCCCACTTATTAACTGAGGAGATTAATGGTTGTTATGAAGAAAATGACTTTTAGAAATGAAGAAGGATTTGCCCTGATAGCGGCAATTATAGCTTGTATGCTACTTTTAGCTATTGGCATGCTTGTTATTAGAATGAGCACAGGTGACATGAGTTCCAGCATCGTAACTGTGGGAGATAAAAAAGCGCTTTCTGCCACGGAAAGTGGCATTCACACAGTGATACAGACTTTCAATCCCGATTCTACAACATGGACCACGACGAATAATTATACAGATTGTTCAGCATCTACACCCTTTTATATCTGGCGGACAATAAGTTCCGGTGCCAGCACCGGCGTTGATGCAAGAACAAGATTTGCTGTTTGCAGGCCAACTGGTAGCATACTGGCACCTTTACCAGTAATTGGTGCTGCCGGTTCTGCCCTTGATGAATGGATGTTAGCGCGTTATAACACAACCGTAATAGGTGAAAATACTGGTTTTAATACATTAAACAGAGTAACTATCGGGATTGGATATGGTCCCGTACCAACTAAATAGGAGGTAATGATTATGTCCAGAAAAATTAGCCTGCTTGTATTCGCGGCGCTATTAACAGTGGTGTCGGCAGGTATGGCCAATGCCGAAGACTCTTCGCTATGGACGGTAAGAACAACTCCCGATGCCCTGATCATCATAGATCGATCGGGAAGTATGTCTGAGTTGCCTCAAGGTTCGAATCCGACATTTTATGCTTCAGACTGCGGCGGCAGCGGGCCTTTTTACACCAGCAATAGCGGAGGTAATTGTTTAACTCCCACACAACTGTATGCCACAAGCTGCAGTAGTATGACTAATCCTTATTATGTCACGCAGCCGGGGAGTAAGCCCACAGGAAATCTCTGGGTTACCGGAACCGATTGCAATATCGATGGTCCTTATTCTCTGGCAGCAGGATCGGATCGCCTTAATATAGGCAACGGTACCGATTATGGCACCAATGTTTATGCAGTTTTACCTACAAGTTGCAACGGTACTTTTAACGGCCCTTATTATAAAACTTCCAATTCCTCGCATAAAAATAGCTGTCCGGTAAGTACTGCCTTGCCTGCTAATATCGTTTATTCCGAAACCAGCGACTGCTCCACCGGTCCTTTCTACAAAACATACGGTTCCGGACATACAAATGCATGTACAAAGTACACAAGGTGCACCACTCCTTTTTCAAGCGTACCTACTGCTTGGTCGGAAAGTAGCTGCACAGTTGGTCCTTTCTACAAGACATCCGGGTCCGGGCACACAACATCATGTGTTACAACCTCATCATGCGCGGTCGGCACGACTACTTTTTATTCAGAAAGTGACTGTACAAGCGGTCCTTTTTACAAGACATCAGGTGGTACATATACAACACAATGTATAAGGTGTAACACCTGCACTCCATCTAGCAGTAACATCCCCTGGAGCGAGACGGCAAGCTGCGATGGTCCTTTCTATAATAGCTCGGGAACGGGCCACACCACGAATTGCTCCAAAATTGAAATTGCCAAACGTGCGCTCTTCGGCCTGCTTGATGACACCAATTCCGATGATACCAGCAAGACCCAGATCAACGCTACGGATGTGACAAGCCTGTCGTTGCGTCTCGGTCTCATGAGTTATTATAATTGCAGTACGGGCAGCATTACTTCTAACAGTTACGTTTATACCAATTCCAGTAGTTGCATTAAACTTAACTGGGGCATTACACAAGCCGACAATACTACAACAACACCCTATGCTAATATTTACTGCAATAATTCAAACTGCCTGGACACTGTTACTGCGTGTACGACCTGTTCGACATCGACGTCTTCTTGTACCGCCGGTGCAAGCTGCATAGTCGGTTTTGACAATGCCAACTACACCCCCCTGGCATATTCCCTGCGGGAAGGAAAAAAATATCTTGATGCCCATAAGCTTCTGGATCCCTCTGCTTCGTGCCGCAATAAATCGATCATTGTTGTTACCGACGGAGCGGATACAATTGCCTGTTCAGCCGGCGGCAGCACCGGCGCGGCGCAAAGGAAAGCTCCCATATACTTTGCCAAGGAGGCATCTAAGGTTCCTAATAATTACAAAGTATACGTTGTGGGATTTGGCGTAGGGATGCCGAATGATCTAAAGAATACCTTAAACTGGATGGCCTATTACGGCAACACAAAAAACTCGCATGATACACAATCAGGCTCTACAACAGCTGTACAAGCTGATTCTGGTCCCTGCTCAAACGACGGCACGGACCCGGCAACCCATAATCTCAGTGGATACGCCTTCATGGCCACAAGCCCGGATGAGCTTGCCTCTGCCCTGAGAACTGCCGTTGAATCTATTAGTTCGGCCAACTACTCCTTTTCATCTCAGGCCTCGGTTGCCGCTGCCCGTACCTCAGAAGAAAACTATATTTATGAAGCATCCTTTGAACCTAAGAACAACGCCGGATCACTCAAAGAACCATTCTGGACGGGGCATCTAAAAAAATACCAGCTAAATACCAGTACAGGAGGATTATTGAGCAGCCCGGTGGACGCAGGGGCTGCATTGGCAGCGAAAAGCGCAGATGCCAGACATATGTATACATATAAAGGCAGTGGTCTGGTCAGTTTCGATACCGTAAATATAACCAAGAATGACCTCGCCGTTGCTACGGACACCAGAAGAAATGAGGTTGTCGGGTTTTACCGCGGCGAAGCAGCTTACAATCTGGAGAACTGGAAGCTGGGCGACCTTTTTCATACAAATCCCGTAGTCGTCAAAACACCGACACTATTTTTTTATGATCCTCGGGAATCCGGAGCAACGTCTTTTAATGCCTACCGCATTGCTAACCCAAGATCATCGGCAAGTAGTACCAATCCGCAGATTATATTGGCCGGCGGCAATGACGGTCAAATGCATGCTTTCTGGACGGGCAACATGGAAGAGCAATGGAGTTTTATTCCTCCCAACCTGCTGCAAAAACTGCAAACAATTGCCCATAACGTTCATCCTGCCGATCAAAGCACTCTGCCCTCCCACGAGTATTTCATTGACGGTCCCATACAGATAGCCGACGCCTGGCTGCCTTCATCAGAGGGCACTGGTGAAACTAAAACTTCGGGCCAGTGGAAAACAATAGCGGTTTTTGGGTTAGGCCCGGGAACAGCAGCAGTATCCGGATTGAACTACCTGTGGAGTCACCAATCTAGCTGCTATTCCACAAGTGCATCAGATTTCAGCTCTGCTTATTCAACGACTTATCCTTATTACTGCGGTTTTCACGCATTGGATGTTACCAATACATCCGCCACCTCACCCACATACCTGTGGCACCTGAGCACGACTTTGAGCCCGACACCGATGCCATACCTTGGTGAAGCCTGGAGCAAAATGCAGATTGGCCGTGTTAAGAACGGCAGTTACGAAAAGTGGGTCGGATTCATCGGCGGCGGATACAATAGCTCAATTTGCGGTTCGTCAGACACCTGCAACGCTGCGGATGGAAAAGGCGCGGGAAAGGGATTGTTTGTGGTCGATTTGACGAATGGCAATATAATTTGGGCTTTTACACATGGCGCATCAGCAACCTTAAAAACCCATCCTGATATGGATTACGCCGCACCGGCTGCGCCCCTGATAGTGGATCTGGACGGTGACGGGTTTATTGATACCGTTTATATGGGTGATATGGGCGGTAATATGTGGCGTGCCCGCCTCTGTTCAGCGAGTGACGGATCTACCTGTGGTACGGCAAACTGGGCAGGAAGCAAGCTTTATGCGGCCTCTGATGCCGAAAGAGGTGCAGACTATGCTCACAAACAAATATTTACGAAGGCTACAGCTACCAAAGACGTTCTTGGTAATGTGTGGGTCTATTTTGGCACCGGGCAAAATAATGATCCCACATATAAGCCAACGACTGCCCTACCGGATACTTCCTATACCAAAAACAGGCTTTACGGAATTAAAGAAGACTATAATTGGCCGGGCAACACTAATTTTACGGCTACGTACACAACGAATCACTTAACTGATATTACTTCTACCAGCACGTCTTATGATGGTCTAACGGCAACAACTCATGGCTGGTTTATAAATCTCTCCACTAATAATGTTGGTTCAGGTACTAACACGATAAGCAGTCCTCTCGGCGAGAAAATGATTTCCGACCCGACGGTATTCGGCGGTGTTGTTTATTTTGCAAGTTATGTTCCTGCCCAGTCAACATCAAGTGCCTGCGGTTTGGCGGGGAACGCGTTTCTATATGGACTAAACTATCTTACCGGAGCCGGGGTATTGACTGCCGATGGTGGTGGAGGAGCAACTGCTGGCAGCAATAGAACATCATGGATAGGCCAGGGCATTGGTTCTTCCATCCTGGTGTCTTATCGTCCGGGGAATACTGCTGTTGACATATATGCGACAGCCAGTGGCGGCGCCGGAACTGCCGCTTTAACACAACAACTGGGAGAAGCACCGCCGACGTCCAGCATGACCAATGTTATTTTTTGGAAAGATGGACGTGTGAATTAGTTTTTTTCAAAATCAATAGTTCAACTTGCAATGACAAGCAGCAAATGATACTTAAAGCTGCTTGTCATTTTTTTTAGTGAGACTCACGTTTCATAAATCCCGATGTTATTGGGATTTATGAAACGTGTAAGCCGAACTATCCCCGAAGCGAAGCGTAGAGGGATTGTGAGACTCCAATTCCGAAAGCGAATAACCTGAAGGTCACTATAGGCGCATTGAAATTTGTAAACTGAATTATCCAATAACAGAAGGATGTTGAGAACTATCCCGTGAGCTAAGCGAAACGGGATTAGTGACATCCTTGTGGCAATATGACACAGAGACCGTGGCACAATGTTTTTACGAGGAAGTGAAACGACGGAATCAATCACATATCTCATTGATATTCTAAAGATTGCCACGGAGCACGCGAGGCGCTTCTCGCAATGACAAATGAGGATTGCGACAAAGCATGGCAGGCGGAAATCCAAGTGTTGAAATAATTTTTAGATTGAAGTAAAAGGTTCACTATGAAGAATAAAATTAGCGCAATTATAGAAAAATCTGTAAATTTCTGCGCTGAGCAAAAACTGCTTGGCGCTATGAATTTGCCTTATATTGAAGTTGACGTTCCCGCAAATACTGATCATGGTGATTATGCCTCTAATATAGCGCTGATTCTGGCATCCGGGGCTAAACAAAATCCCCGTAAAATCGCCCAGATTATTCAGGAAAATATGGCTGATCCGGAAAACATTATTGCCCGGACGCAAATTGCCGGTCCCGGCTTTCTAAATTTCTTTATTAAGGATAATATCTGGCAGCAAACTCTTCAGGTAATTGAAGAACAAAAAGAAAATTTCGGCCGTAGTTCTCTGGGCAACGGTAAAAAAGTTCAGGTAGAATTTGTCAGCGCCAATCCCACAGGGCCTTTGCATATCGGTCATGCGCGCGGTGCAGTTGTCGGAGATGTCATCACTAATCTGCTGACGACAGTTGGTTACGCGGTTGACAAAGAGTACTATATCAATGATGCCGGCAATCAGATGAATAATTTAGGCAAGTCCGTTTTGCTGCGTTATCGTGAGCTCCTTGGCGAAAAAATTGAATTTCCCGAAACCTGCTATCGGGGTAATTACATCAAAGACATCGCCGCCAATGTGATCAGTAAAGAGGGCAATATTTATCTTGCTGCGGATGAAGGAAAAACAATCAGCTATTTAACCGGCATAGCCGGGCAATCTATCTTAAAAGAAATTCAGGATGATTTACGCGATTTTGGTGTAACTTTTGACCACTATTTCAGCGAAAAAGAATTATACATAAATAATGGTGTTGCGAATCTTTTAGAGAGTTTGCGCAAGAAGAACTTTGTTTATTCCGATGGTGAAACATTATGGTTCAAGACGACTGATTTTGGCGATGAAAAGGACAGGGTGGTTATCCGTAAAAATGGTGAGCCCACATATTTTGCCGCCGATATTTCCTATCATCAAAATAAGTTTTCGCGTGGTTATGAGATGATTATTGATATCTGGGGCGCGGATCATCACGGTTATATGCCGCGCCTGTGGGCCGGTATTCAGTCCCTGGGTTACGACAAGGAAGCCCTAAAAATAATTCTGGTGCAATTGGTTAATCTACTGCGCGACGGGGTTCCTGTGGCAATGTCCACGCGTTCCGGTGAATTTGTGACTCTGCGGGAAGTCCTGGATGAAGTGGGCAAAGACGCCGCTCGCTATAATTTTCTCATGAGACGATCAGATAGTCATCTGGATTTTGATCTGGAAATTGCAAAAAAGCAATCTAATGAAAATCCCGTTTTCTATGTGCAATACGCTCACGCGCGGATTTGCAGTATCCTCCGAATGTCACAGCAGGAGCATGGTATTGCCCTGCCGGTATATAAAGATATTAATCCGGCGCTCTTGAATGAACCGGAAGAAATGACTTTAATAAAGTTTATGTCGCGTTATCCGGAAGTAATCGAGGGCGCGGCTAAGTCTTTGGAGCCGCATCGCATAACATTTTATCTCAATGAGCTGGCATCGGTTTTTCACAGCTTCTATAACAAAAATAAAGTAATCTCTGACAACAGGGAATTAACGGTGGCAAGGTTGTTTTTAATAAAGGCAATCAGCATTGTTTTGGGAAATGCCTTAAAAATTTTGGGCGTGAATGCACCGGATAAGATGTAATATTTTTTCAATTACTAAAATGGCGGGAAATTAATGGCTTTGGGTAATATAAAAAAAATGGAGTTGAAGCTTGGTCGGACGGGAATAATTATTGTTGTTGCCGGAATGTCTGCCTTTCTATGCTGTGCTTTTTTGCTGGGTGTTTTAGTCGGGAAGAATATAGATACATATCCGGAGAAAATTGCCTCAATACCACAAAACACACTGGCGGCCATTTGGCGGCCGGCAAAAAATAAAGTTGCACCTGATATTGCTGATAACAAAGCAGTAGAAGCTACACCAAAAGTCGGAGAGAGCGTTGATCTGACATTTTTCAATGACTTAACCAGCAAGAAAGGGATGGTCAAGGATCAGCCGCTTACTGAAAAGAAAATAGTGGAAACTCCCCCGCCGCAAATAGAATTGCCGCAACCGACTGCAGTAGAAAAAGAGCACATCGCCGGCAATAGTTTGGAAACGCAGAAGTTACCGGCTAAGGTTATTGAAAAGGTTGATGATAAAAAGAAGCGCGAGGTGAAAGAAGTTGCGGCGCCAGTTGTAGCAGGCAAGCAATCATTTATCATTCAGGCTGCATCATCAAAAGAAAAGGCTAAATCCATTCAAATGAGCAAAAAAATAGCAGCGTTAGGGTTCAAATCGCGCGTTGTGAAAATAGATATCAAAGGTAAAGGTATATGGTATAGAGTTGTCGCTTACGGCTTTGATGAGCGAGCGCAGGCGCAGGCTGCCGCTGATAAGATCACCAAAAAAATAAAAACAACTTGCATCATCAGGCGCGATGATGCTGACAAGAAATAATAATCACGGGTATCGGACGGGTTAAGCATGTTTGAAAATCTGGCGGATAAATTAGAAAGTATTTTTAAAAAGTTGAAGGGACGCGGAGTTCTCAATGAGCAAAACGTCAATGATGCTCTCAAAGAAATACGTATGGCGCTTCTGGAGGCTGATGTTAATTTTAAAGTTGTCAAAGATTTTATTGAGGATGTGCGACTTCGCGCGATAGGTTCTGAAGTTCTTGACAGTATTACGCCCGGTCAGCAAGTGGTTAAGATTGTCCATGAACGGCTTGTTGAACTTATGGGAGGATTCAGCGCCAATATTAAATTTGGCGCTCGTATTCCTGCTGCCATCATGCTTGTCGGTCTTCAAGGTTGTGGTAAAACAACAACCGCCGCCAAGCTTGCCCGTTTATTATCAAAAGAAAAAAGAGTTTATCTGGTATCGGCGGATGTCTATCGGCCAGCAGCAATGGAGCAACTGGCCGTACTCGGTGCGCAAATTAATGCAGGTGTATTTGCTGCGGGTAGTCTAAAAGATCCGGTGGAAATTTGTGCCAGGGCATTGGATGAAGCCAAAAAGGAAGGCTATGAAGTTGTCATTATTGATACAGCGGGAAGATTGCATATTGATGATCTTCTCATGGCTGAACTAAGAAAAATTAAAGAAAAAGTAAATCCGGCGGAAATTATCTATGTCGCAGATTCAATGACCGGGCAGGATGCTGTTAATGTAGGCAATAAATTCAATGAATTAATCGGTATCGACGGCGTCATTATGACAAAAATGGATGGCGATGCCCGTGGAGGAGCCGCGCTATCCCTGAAAGCAGTTATTGGCAAACCAATTAAATTTGTCGGTATGGGCGAAAAAATAGACGCTCTGGAAGTTTTTCATCCGGAAAGAATGGCCTCCCGTATTTTAGGTATGGGCGATATTTTGTCTTTAGTCGAAAAAGCACAAGCGACATTTGATGAAAAGGCCTCTTTGCAACTGGAAAAGAGCATTCGGAAAAATAATTTTTCGCTGGAAGATTTCCGCAATCAATTAACACAGATAAAAAAAATGGGGCCGCTCAAGGATATTTTAGGGATGATTCCCGGTCTAGGGAAAATGAAATCACTGAAAGATATGCAGCCGGATGATAATGAATTGGTTAAAGTTACAGCAATAATCGATTCCATGACGAAAAAGGAACGGTACAACTATCTGATTCTTGACGGCCGCAGGCGTAAAAGAATAGCCCTGGGTAGCGGTACATCGGTTCAAGATGTCAACAGGTTGCTTAAAAATTATGTAGATATTAAGAAAATGATGAAAAAAATTACTCAAAAAGACGGGATAAAATCTTTAAGAAGGAATTTCCCCTTTTAATATTGAATAAACTGTGATAAAAAAAATAAGATGTTAATTTTTTTAAAGGAGGTTTGAAGTAAATATTCATGGCAGTTAAAATTAGACTAACTCGTATAGGTGCGAAAAGTAAGCCGTTTTATCGTATTGTGGCGTCAGATAAAGATTCTCCCCGCGATGGAAAATTTTTGGAAATTTTAGGTAATTATGATCCTAAAAAAAATCCCGCCGAAATTAATTTTAAAGAAGATCGGGTTCGCGATTGGTTATCCAAAGGAGCCAAGGCAACAGTAACTGTTGCTAATTTATTGAAAACAAAAGGTATTGAAGCTAGAGTTAAATAGAGAATTAATCAAACTCAATGGAGGTTGTGACTATGAAAGAATTGATCAAGTACATAGCTCAGGCTTTAGTGGATGCACCAGATAAAGTGGAAGTGGCAGAAGTTTTAGGTGAACAAACATCAGTGCTGGAATTACGTGTGGCAAAAGAAGATTTGGGCAAGGTTATCGGTAAGCAGGGAAGAACTGCCAAGGCTATTCGTACCATATTAACTGCCGCATCCGCGAAACTCCATAAACGCGCAGTGTTGGAAATTATTGAATAGAAAACCTGATTTTATCATAATCGGAGAGATCGTAAAAACGCGCGGTCTCCGTGGCTGCATGAAAGTGCTGTCTTTTGTCGATACTGCGGATATCTCTGCCGGACTTGAGTTTGTTTATATTCAGGATAATTTCGAGCAAAAAAAACTTTATAATCTTAGAAAAATAGACATTTCAGGAAGATTTCTGTTTGTCGAACTTGACACTATTAACGATGTGGATTTGGCAAAAACTTTTGTCGGGTGCAAGATAGTAATACCTGGCAACATGTTTAAAGAACTACCGGAGGGAGAATATTACTGGCGAGACATCATCGGTCTGAATGTCTATACTGAAGAGGGAAAGCTTCTCGGTCAGATTGAATCGGTATTTCCCACAGGAAGCAATGATGTTTATGTCTGTAAAGGAGTTGAAAGAGAAATACTTCTTCCGGCAATCGCAGATGTAATCAAATTCATAGATATTGATCAAAGAGTTATGAAAGTCAAATTAATGGAAGGACTTTAAAAAGGTGATTCGATTTGATGTCCTTTCCATTTTTCCTGAAATGCTGATTTCCCCCCTCAATTTTAGCCTGCTAAAGAAAGCCCAGGAAAAAGGTCTTATAAGCATCAACTTACATGATATCCGTAATTGGGCTGAAGATAAACATAAAATGACTGATGATGCCCCATATGGTGGCGGCTGCGGCATGGTGATGAAAGTTGAACCGGTCGAGAAGGCACTGGCGGCAGTTAAGATATCTGCTGATGATTCACTGGTCGTATTGATGACGCCACAGGGAGAACCTTTTAATCAAAAAATAGCCGCAGACTTGGCCGGAAAAAAACAAGTGGTCATTATTTGTGGTCGCTATGAAGGTGTTGACGAAAGAATAAGAGAGCATTTAACTGATCGGGAAATATCTATCGGCGATTATATATTAACCGGAGGAGAACTTCCTGCGTTGGTATTGATTGATGCCGTCTCCAGGCTTGTAACAGGTGTATTGGGAAATGCAGAATCAACCGTCAGCGAATCTTTTTCTTCCGGGTTATTAGAGTATCCTCAATATACTCGGCCTGCGGAATATAAAGGCTGGAAGGTACCCGATGTGCTGGTTTCCGGAAATCATGCGGAAATTGAACTTTGGAACAAAAATGAATCTCTTAAAAGAACATATAAACGGAGGCCGGATTTACTGGCAAAGATAAATCTATCTTCCGAAGAGAAAAAAAAATTGGAGAAAATTAAGATTGAAGAGATATAAAGTCTTGATTTTGAGAAGTGTTTGAGGTAATGAAAGCAACTTTTCAATGACACTGGCTGAAAACGAACAGAGTGAAGTTTGAAGCCTTAGTGGAATTGTCCCGGGAGCGAAGCGATACGGGATGTTGACACTGGCTGAAAGTATATATGAAATACGGCAAAGCGACCATGCTTTACATAGCTCTTTTACATTATCCGGTTTACAATAAAGAAGGAAAGGTTGTGACCACAGCCATTGCCAATATGGATATTCACGATATTGCCAGGCTGTCCAAAACATATGGACTGAGCGGGTTTTATGTCATCAATCCCATATCTGCCCAACTCACCCTGGCTCAAGACATAATCGATCATTGGCGGGAAGGGTACGGCGCAACTTACAATAAATTCCGTAAAGAGGCGTTTGAACTCATTTCGCTAAAAGTTTGTCTTGATGAAGTAACAAAGGAAATTGAAACGCTAAGCGGAATTGCGCCGAAGACAATTGTTACCAGTGCCAATTTTAACGAAGGGTGTTTAACGTTTACTTCATTGCGTAAAATGTTGAAAAGTAATAATTTGCCTTATCTTTTGATTTTTGGTACAGGATCTGGAATTGCTGATGAAGTTATTCAAAAAGCTGATTATCGGCTGGAAGCAATAAAAGGGAATGGAGATTATAATCATCTTGCTGTGCGATCAGCGGTGGCTATAATTCTGGACAGGGTTGTAAAAAATTAATTTAAATATAAATATTGCAGGTATTGCAGGAGGAAATATAAGATGAATGTTATTGAAATGATTGAAAAAGAACAAATGAGAAGTGATATTCCCGGTTTCAAATCGGGTGATACGGTAAAAGTGCATGTGCGCATTATTGAAGGCCTGAAGCAGAGAATTCAGGCATTTGAAGGAGTTGTCATCCGCAAGCGCCGTGGCAATAGCCGGTCAAATTTTACAGTAAGAAAAGTTTCTTATGGTATTGGAGTAGAGAGAACTTTCCCGTTGCATTCTCCAATTATTGATCGGATAGAAGTAATGAGCAAAGGGTTGGTACGCCGTTCCCGTCTTTATTATTTGAGAAATCTGCGTGGCAAAAAGGCAAGAATCAAGGAAGCAACTAGCATCCGATAAATAATTGCATTGGATTTGTGTTATTGGGCTAAAGTAGATTTTGGCAATTTAATATAGCTGCCATACTGAAGATGGATGGATACTTACGAAAAGCTTGCTTATCAGGAAGGTTATAAGTGTGTTGCCGGTGTTGATGAGGCAGGCAGAGGTCCGTTAGCTGGGCCTGTAGTTGCTGCGGCAGTAATTTTACCGCCAAAATATAGAAATAAAGACATTAATGATTCTAAACAACTCTCGGCAGCTAAAAGAGAGTATCTTTACGACATAATCAAAAGTGAAGCGATTGCTGTCGGTGTTGGAGTTGCAGACTCAGATCTGATTGATCAAATTAATATCCTTAAGGCTTCACTTCAGGCCATGTCCGAAGCCGTACAGGAACTTTTTACCTCGCCTGATTATCTTTTAGTGGACGGTTTGCATCGTGTACCCCTATCTACTTCACAAAAACCAATAGTTAAAGGTGATTCTCTCAGTATTTCCATTGCTGCGGCATCAATTATTGCCAAGGTATCGCGGGACCGGATTATGGAAATATATCACCGGCAGTTTCCACAATATAATTTTATGCGCAATAAGGGCTATGGCACTTTGGAACACCGTAACGCAATTAAAGAGTTCGGCATGTGTAAAATACATCGCCGGTCATTTCATCTTAAAAATCGAAATGTCAATCAAACAATTCTGGATTTATCTTAATTGAAAAAAACAATAGATACCCGAAAAATTAAAACCGGTAAAGAAGGTGAACAGATTGCCGCTGCATATCTTAAAAAAAATGGCTACCGGATAATTGAAACAAATTTTCGTTGCCCTGTCGGAGAAATAGACATAGTCGCAAAAGAAGAAAACGATCTTGTTTTTGTTGAAGTAAAGACAAGAAAATCAATAGCACTTGGCTATCCTGAACAAGCGGTTGGAATGAGAAAACAAAAGAAGATGTCTCAACTGGCTTTATGGTATATGCAAAAAAGAAGTATTGCCGATACGAATGCGCGCTTTGATGTAGTGGCGATAACTCTTATTCCAGATAATAATGAAGTCAGGCTTATCAAAAACGCCTTCGACTTTATTGCATTTTAATTCCAAGTTGCTTTCAAAACCCCGCTGTGCGGGATAGTTCGGCCAACCAGTTTCAGATTCTGAAACTGGGGTCTCACTAAATAAAATATGAATTTTTGAAAGCTTACTTGGTATTATGCCCGGTAAATTAAGCCTTTAATGTTTGATAGCTATTTGGTATAGACCGATTGATCTTCAAAACGGATTAGCGCCGGTTTCCCGATGGGATAAACATTAAACCCTATATCAAAACATTTTTTGTGGTCAATAATATTACGGCCATCAAAAATAAAAGCCGGTTTGACCATGGAATTGTATATTTTTTGAAAGTCCAGTTTTCTGTATAATTCCCAATCAGTGAGAATTGCCAGGGCGTGGCAGCCTGATGCTGCGATGTATGGATCTTCAGTATAACTGATCTTGCCTTCATCGTTTGCCAGATCGATTGCTGCGTTTTTCAGTGCTTTGGGATCAGAAATGACCACTTGGGCATGTTCATCGAGCAGTTTGCGGGCGATATAAATTGCCGGACTTTCACGAGTGTCACCGGTGTCCGCTTTGAAGGCAAATCCTAAAATACAGATTTTTTTACCCGCCAGTGTATTAAACATGTTGCCGAGAACGTTTGCCATAAAACGATCCTGCTGATATTCATTAATTTTAATGACGCTTTCCCAGTAATCGGCTACTTCCTGCAAACCATAGAAGCTGCATAGATAAACGAGATTAAGAATATCTTTCTTGAAACAGGAGCCGCCAAAGCCGATACCCGCTTTAAGAAACTTGTTGCCTATACGCCCATCCATTCCCACAGCTCTTGCTACTTCGAAAATATCGGCATCAGTTTTTTCACATAAAGCGGAAATTGAATTAATGGATGATACCCGCTGCGCTAAAAAAGCGTTGGCGACAAGTTTGGATAGTTCAGAGCTCCAGATGTTGGATGTAATTATTTTTTCGGCAGGAATCCAACGGGCATAAATATCGACGAGTAGGGCGCGGGCTTTTAATCCACTATCTGTTTCGCGTGAGCCAATAAGTACACGATCGGGGTTTTCCAGATCGGTCATAGCCGAACCTTCCGCCATAAATTCCGGATTTGAAAGGACATCAAAAGTAATATTTCCTTTAGACGAAGCCAGTATTCTTTCCATAGCCAGAGCCGTTTTTACGGGTAAAGTACTTTTCTCAATGACGATTTTGGGCGATTGGGAATATTCCAGGATTTGCCTGGCTGTTTTTTCCAGAAACTGAAGATCGGCGGCCTTACCGGCGCCGGCACCAAAAGTTTTTGTCGGTGTATTGACGCTGACAAAAATAATGTCATTTTCTTTAATCTGGTTTTCTATATCTGTGGCAAAAAACAAATTTTTGCCCCGCGTTTTATTAATTATGTCATCGAGTCCCGGTTCATAGACTGGAAGCTCTGACGAATTCCATGCGTCAATGCGTGCGGTGTTGATGTCTACTACTGTTACCCTGTAATCGGGGCATTTATGGGCAATCATGGCCATTGATGGACCGCCTACATAGCCGGCTCCTATGCAAAGAATATTTTTTTTGAATTTCATTTTATTATGCTGCCTCCGGTGATGATGTTTGATTCAGAACATTACGAAAATAATCAATTGTATGAATTAAACCTACCTCTAACATTACTTTTGGTTCCCAACCCAGTTTTTTCTGCGCAAGTTTTATATCCGGCTTGCGCTGAGTGGGATCATCCGAAGGTAATGGTTGAAATTCAATTTGAGAGTTACTTTGAGTTAATTTGATTACCGTTTGCGCCAATTGCAAAATAGTAAATTCGCACGGATTGCCCAAATTTACCGGTCCGTAAAAATCATCGGACGCATTCATCATGCTGATCAGTCCGGAAACCATGTCATCAACATAACAGAAAGATCGTGTGTGTGAGCCATCTCCGTAAACGGTAATGTTTTTATTTTGTAACGCTTGAATAATAAAATTACTCACGACACGTCCGTCATTAATCGCCATACGAGGTCCATAGGTATTGAAAATACGGACTATTTTGGTATTAACACCATTTTGTCTGCGGTAGTCCATCATCAAGCATTCCGCGGCTCTTTTGCCTTCATCGTAACAGCTGCGAATTCCAATGGGATTGACTCTACCCCAGTAGGATTCAGTCTGCGGATGAACGTCAGGATCGCCGTATACTTCTGAGGTCGAAGCCTGCAGTATTTTTGCTTTTGCCCTTTTGGCAATACCCAAGACATTGATTACACCCATGATATTTGTTTTAATGGTTTTAATCGGATTGAACTGGTAATGCACCGGTGACGCAGGACATGCCAGATTGTATATTTCGTCAACTTCCAGATAAACCGGATTGACGATGTCGTGACGAATAAGTTCAAAATGGGGATTTTTCAAAAGATGAGAAACATTGGCCTTGTTGCCGGTAAAGAAATTATCCAGACAAACAATGTCATTATCTTCAAAAAGCAGACGCTCGCAGAGATGAGAACCTAAAAATCCGGCGCCGCCGGTAATTAATATACGTTTTGTCATAATATAAATTTATCATTCATGGTGGTAATTTCCTCAAGGTTTTGCTATTTAACCTGAAACAGGCTGTATATGTCAACAATAAAAAAAATTTGGTGAATTGAGAAATTTTT
>JANXZU010000081.1 GCA_025355345.1 Syntrophaceae bacterium | reverse complement strand
AATCATAACTTTCTGTTTTTATATAATTAGAAATCTCGGTAGCCACTTGAAAGGCATCAAGAGCGGCTGCATTTACCCGAACAGCGTCATTCGCACCAACGGCGAGAGCTTTGCGGATTACGGCATCGGAGTCGGCCAGCCCTACCGTAATTGTTGTTACCGTTCCGGTATATTGTTCAGTTAATTCAAGCGCCCGGGTCAGCGCCATTTCATCATACGGATTCATGATCCAGGTGACGCCGGTAGCATTAAACTTCGAATCATTTTCGGTAAACGATATTTTTGAAGATATGATGCCCGACCGTTTCAGGCTCTCGATGGTTTCCTGAATTACTTTGACCGCATTTTCATTGGTAAGCATGAAGGCTCCTGTTTTAATAATTATCACAATATTATTTTCTGGCAACAGCTAAAATCTCGTTCTGAGCCAAGCAGTGAACGGATCTCTCCGCCCCAGCCCAACTAAGTTTGTTTTAATTCACAACAATCTGAATTAAATTAAATGGTTATTCATATTTTATTAAAGTATATCCCATATTAGCAGATGAACTATAAGATGACGCTGGTGTAATTAGCCAAACACCACTTATTAACGTCGCGACGTTTCCACTCTGTACAATACCGTGGTCACTTATGCCATCATCTAATGCCGTATCGAGAGCTTGGGCGACATCCCCAGGCAAATCATCAAACCTGATATAGTTATACTTAATACCTGATATTATTTGCATAGTTATGTAAACAGACCCATTAAATACATGCTTAACTGGATCAGCGGCCGAAGGGATTTTACCCTTGATTAAACCTGCCTTATTCAAGTGTTCAAACGCAGGGAACCACTCATAGCCACCCGTGCCATAAACATAACCATCACCGTTGCCCATACGGGTTGACCCCACATGCACATCAGCATACGGGTCATCCCCCGGCAAATAACCGTACTTATCCTTATAAACCAGGATCGCCGTCCGCAACTCGCGGTACTGATTAACCACCTGCCGGATCTTGGCGTTCTTTACCATACTCTCGACCTTGAGAACCGACATGAAGATGGTCCCAAGAATCACCAGCACTACGGCCAGCTCTACCAGGGTGAAACCCTTAGAATTTAGGGGCAAGGGGCAAGAGGCAAGGGTGAAAGGTGAAAGATGTTTTTTAGCCAAGCGTTTGTGGCTGATTATTGCTGTATCGCGCAAGGCCATATAGCGTTCCTGCCTACGGTGGGAGTGGTTGTGTTTTTTGCTGAGATTTTCGACTTTGATGATAGTGGACATGTCTAATTCAAACCATCTGAGGTTATAAAAACGTGATCATCAATATACAATTTAAGCTGTTCAATATGGAAAATGAGTTGTTGAATGTCAATGTTCTCATCGGTGACAAAGTCGTAACGGCCCTCTACTGCGAAAGGTGTCAACTCAATAAATATTTCCGTATTTAGCGGAATTGATATCCCCTTTTCTATGCATAGCTCCAGTATTTTTTTTATGTCGTGTAGTTTTGCAAAGTGTATATTTTTGTATGACAAAATTGATTTAAGATATTTTTCAGCTGCTTGCTGAAGATGAAAAAGTATAATTGTTTTATCAATAAGATGATTTTCCAATGCAACTACTTGCTGAACAAACACAAAGTCGACTGTTGCTTTTCTATAATATATTTCATATTGATGCTGAAATTTATTTGACATAAATCAACTTACCTCGCTCACTAATCTCTCTATATACCGAACCAGCCTCATGTTTGTAAAATTCAAATTCTTCAGAAGTTGCCACCAAAATATCAAAAGCCTGTTTCATTCCTCCCAATAATTTTCGAGCCTCAACCATCTCCTTCGAGCGGGATGAAACTGAATCTTTAAGCACCAACAGGTCAATATCACTTTCTGCGTTGGCAGCCCCTGTTGCGTAGCTACCAAATAAGTAAATTTTATGTGGTTCTGCTTGTTGGAGCCTGGAAACAATTTCATTTTTGATATTAGTGGCAAGATGCATGGCATGCTCCTTTAAAAGATTTTTACGCTTATTTTGGCATTCAAATCACATGCGCAAACGTCTTTTCCGTCCGCCTGAAATACCAAATTCCAGTTACCAGAAACAGCAGAACCAATCCGTTGGAGATTAAAAATCCAGGCCAATATATGCGAACATCACCACCAAGAATCGCCCAGCGGAAACCGTCTATTACTCCAACCATCGGGTAAAGGGAGTAGAGCAGGCGCCATTTTTCCGGAACAACACTGCTGGAAAAGCCGACCGGGGATACATACAAACCGAACTGGACAATAAAAGGCACTATGTAAACGAAAGTCGCGGTATTTGACGTTAAGAGCCGTCAGCCAGAAACCGATCCCCATGGAGGCGGCAAAGGCAATGGCGATGAAGATCGGTAGGGTAAATATCCTCCAACCTGGTACAAATTGGTACCAGAGCATCATACCGACCAGGATCAGTGCCGAGATAAGGAAATCCACAAAACTTGTGATGACGGCGCTGGAGGGGATAATTAACCGAGGGAAGTAGACCTTGGAGATGAGATTGGCACTGCCGACAAGACTGTTGCTTGCCTCGGACAGGGAGTTGGCAAAAAGCTGCCAGGGGAGCATGGCGGAAAAAACGAGGAGAGAGTAAGGCGCTGCGCCTTCGGTCGGGAATTTGCCCAGTTTACCAAATACCACAGTAAAGACCACCATAGTAAGAAATGGACGTAATAATGCCCATGCGACACCGACGGCGGTCTGCTTGTAGCGCACCAGGATGTCACGCCAGGCCAGGAAGTAGAATAGTTCCCGGTAGCGCCATAGGTCGGCCCAATAGTGCCGCTCGGTGCGGCCTGCCTCGATTACCAACCGGTGTTCAGAATTTATTTCAGATGGGTTCATTCTTTATTTCCGAGAATTTCACACTGTAGTTTGTTATGCTAGTGTAACGTCAGTTTTTAAGCCACTCCACGCGCTTTCCGGTAGCTCTTTCATACAAACTTTCCGGTGCCAGATCAAACGCGCATGACCAGGCCAAGGTAGGCCACTCATCCAGGTAAAGTTTTTAAACTCAATATGAAGTGGCGCCGATTATTGGGACAGGTGTATAAGCAATGAATCGACCCAAAAAGGAGAGATTCAATGCCACAACATCGGAAACGTCACAGCGCAGATTTTAAAGCCAAGGTAGCCTTGGCAGCCCTTTCGGAGTCAAA
>JANXZU010000067.1 GCA_025355345.1 Syntrophaceae bacterium | reverse complement strand
CATCATAGGTTAATTTGAAAGCCAGCAATGGTAAGTTTGATTTTCATCTTCAGTTTTCTTCTGAAAAATTTGTCCAAATTTGATTACCAGCGGTATTTTTGCTTTTTTCAAAGGTCTCATAAGATATCGTACTCAGCTCCTTCACAATCCATTTTCAACAGATCACATTTGCCAATATTGTTTTCATCCATTAATTGCTGAAGTGTCACGCAGGGTACAGTCAGAGACTTGTCCGCTGCTTTCTCTGAAGCAAACATGGTCGCGCTGGTAGTAAAGGAATCACTGGGATCAAAGGTTAAATTAATAATTCCTGATTGCCCGGCTACTGCCTGGGGAAAACATTTTATTTCTCTGGTGATATTTAAATCACGATTGCGCTTAAGTTGAGCGTAATTAACCGGCACGGGCTCAAAGGAAAACAATTTTGCGCGTGGACAAAGTGAGGCTGCAAAAAGCGTAAAGTAGCCGGCGTTAGCCCCGATATCGATGATAATGGAATCTGAAGAAATAGCACGCTCCAGACCTACTAAATAGCATTCATCCATAAATATTTCTTTGAACGTTTGCAAAAGCCTTTTGGGGACTTCCACAATTACGCCACTTCGTGTTTCAAATACAAGCGTTTTAACATTGGCCAAACCATTTTTGTACGCAATGTAAAGCCACCAGTTTTTAAATGTTTTAAATAAATGATAGTATCTTTTCATCAGACCTTCCTTTTCTTTGTTATTTGATACCATATCCGTCGCGTTATTTAAACATGATTTTTTCTTCTTTCTGTGTTAGAGCTGGCTTCAATAATACTGTTAAATAAAGTTACTTTATGCAAAAAATTGCTGTAGTTATACCCAAATATGGTCTGGTTGGTGGAGCGGAACAGTTTGTTGCTGAATTGACCAGCCGGCTTGCAATGCAAGCCGGCTATGATTTTCATGTACTTACCAACCGCTGGCAACCAGGAATCAACAAAATTAAATTTCATAAAATACCCATTATCATTTTTCCCAAATACTTAACTACTCTCAGTTTTGCATATTTTACGGAGCGCAGGATTAAAAAGTATAATTTTTCTCTTGTACACAGCCATGAACGGATTTTCTGGACTGACATCTTCACACTGCATGGTATTCCTCACAGATACTGGGTTCACAATATCCGTCGGAAGAAGATGAGCCTCTATGATCTGGCTACCGCCTGGGTGGAAAGAAAGATGGTCACACAAGGTAACTGCCAAAAGTTCGTTGCAGTATCCAATTTAACCAGAGATATTTTCCTTCAAGAATATAATATAGACCCTCAGAGAGTAACTGTTATTCATCCTGGTGTTCATTTAAACGACTACGCGACCACTGATAAAAAATCAATCCGTGCCGATATTCGAAAAGAATATGGTTTATGTGACGAAGAACCGATTATTTTATTTGCTTCCATGAATTTTGAAATCAAAGGACTTGATGCCATAATGCTTGCGCTAGCCAAACTCAAAGCCAAGCACCAAAGCTTTAAATTGCTGGTCGCCGGCAAAGGTAATGAAAAAAAATATAACCAACTGGCGCGTGAAGCCAACATTGCTGATGATGTTATTTTCACCGGAACATTGAGCAAAGAAAAATTAATAAGGCTTTATCTGGCAAGCGATATGTACGTTATGCTCTCCAAGTTCGACACATTTGGCATGGTTGTCCTCGAAGCAATGGCGGCAGGTTTACCGGTAATTATCAGCAGCAATGTCGGCGCTAAAGACATTGTGCAAGAAGGGGAAAATGGATTTATTATCAACGATACATCAGATGCCGATTATATTTCCTCAAAAATCGGCCTCCTGCTTGATCAAAACATCCGCAGCTCAATGGCCAAATCCGCTTATTATACTGCTACACAAAACACATGGGACAATGTAACTTCAAAATACAAGAAAATATATGAATCCATTCTTCTTACCCGCAATTTAAATAAATCTGTTTAATAATAAATTTTTATGCTAAAAAAAATTTGTAGATTATTCTGATGGTTGGACGGATTGTGACTTATGATTTCTCGAAAAGACAGTAAAACTATTATTGGCCATCTTATCATTCTTGTCGTTTCGGCATTAGCGATTCGTCTTTTTGCTTTTAGCCACACGCTGATGATGAACCATGATGGTCCCGTCTACATTCATCAGGCCCGAGCACTTTATTACGGTCTATGGCAAGCCATTAATACCTGCTCCGGGGTTGATTATATGACATTCTACTCCGTCCTGATTGCCGCGGCTTATCCTCTTACCGGTGACTGGGTTCATGCGGCGATGACTGTCAATCTCATCTTCGGAACGCTGATGATAATCCCTCTCTACCTTTTTCTGCGTCGCTTCCTGGATGAAAAAACCAGTTTTCTGACAACCTTCATTTTTGTAATGCTGCCTATCTTCGTCGTTCAGAGTGTCAATGTAATGCGTGATCCATCGTACTGGTTTTTTTCCATCCTGGGATTTTATCTCCTGGTCTATGATGACGAAAGAGACACACCCATCGTTCTCATTCTCAGCAGCATTTCATTCATCATTGCAACTGCGACGCGCTTTGACGGCATTGTCTTTATATTGGGCGGCTGCCTGTACACCCTCATTGTGTTTGAAAGACGGAGATTCAAAGCTACGCTTCTCTTTCTTTCCCCGATAATTTTGGCGATGTCGTGTTTTATAGTGGTTCAGCTTATCAGGCATCCGGAAAGTTTTTACTGGTACCGATTCAGAGATATTCCTTTTGTAATCATGAACACCTTTGAACGGTATCAAAATCTTCAGACAAACCTTGCGCCACTCGTTGTCAATCCTCCACCAGGTATCCTCAAAGAATTCATGGCATATTCCAGAACGCTGATCTGGTTTACCGCGCTGGGTGTTGTCTTGAATAGCGCCATAGAGGCTTTTTTCTATCTTTTTTTCATCGTCCTACTCTGCGGGCTGGGGGGTCTGAGGAAAAGGATGCGAAACGACCGGCGGATTTTACCTTTGGTCATGACTACAGTAATCAGCTTCATTGTTCTATATTTATACTGCCTGAATGTCTGGTCTATGGAGAACCGAAGACTGGTTATGGTCATCCTTCCCTCCACAGTTATCGTCGGTTTCGGCGCGGAAAGGCTGATTCGCTGGCTGCAAAAAAAATCTAATCTATCCGACTTTATAACGGTTGCTGTTCTCTGCATACTCGTCCTTATATTTACATTGCCAAAGGATTTGAAAGTACAAGAGGCGGACAAACTCGTTTACAAAGAGATTGGCGAAACAATCGCCCGTCATGATGGCAGTGCAGGCGAAATCGAAATGATTACCTTGGGAGACTCTTGGCGCTGGAACGATTACTACGCTAATCTCCATGTCCAGGGGGCGCCGTGTCCGGAAAAATACATCAACGGACTTGGCACTATAGGCAATAGTTATGACGACTTTATCCGCAGTATGAGGATACGGAAAATCCGTTATGTCGTCTGGGAAGAGAAGCGTTGGCCACAAAACAAGTTTGCTTTTTTACAATCAGTTCAGCCGAGAGATTTGACTCCTTTGAAAGAATGGATCCATCGTGATACTGGAAGGATCATCCTCTTCCATGTTCTGAATCAAAAGAAGGGTTAGAGCGGATGGACATATCAATCATTATCGTTTCCTATAATACAATTGACCTGATCGGGCCATGTCTGGAATCAGTCCTAAGCAGCGGTTGTAACAAAGAAGTGTTTGTTGTTGATAACAAATCGACTGACGGCAGCGTCGACTTTATCCGGGATCGTTTTCCGAACATTCACCTTGTGGAAAACAGGGAGAATAGAGGTTTTGGTGCGGCGAACAACCAGGTGCTAAAATACTGTAGAGGGCGTTTTCTTTTTTTTCTAAATCCGGATACGGCGGTATCGCCCAACACCTTTACCAGTGCCCTAGACTATATGGAGAATCAGCCGAAAGTGAGGCTAGCGGGATTAAATATGTTGAATCCAGACGGAAGTCATCAGCCATCCGTCTCTTACAGTTACCCCGGGGGCAAGTATGCCCGAAAGGAACTAGCGGCTCTGAATGGTCCAATTGCCTGTGTCCTCGGGGCGGCGATGATCGCCCGAACTGATATAATCAACCAACTGGGCGGCTTCGACGAAGATTTTTTTCTTTATGGCGAGGATCAGGATTTATGCTTGCGGATACGTGAAAAAAGTTATTCTATTGGCTATATTGAAGATGCTGAAGTTGTTCATTGGGGAGGGCAAAGTGAAGTTAAAACACCACCTGTCACTTTATTTGAAAAGAAAATAAATGCTGAATACCTGTTTTATCGAAAACACTACTCACCACAAACAATTTCGCGAATTAACAAATCTCATAGGATAAAAGCATATTACAGGTTGGCCACCTTGAAATGGTCAGCACCTTTTGTCAGGAACAAAGCACAACTACAAAATAAAATATCATGTTATCAAATATTGCTAAAAATGGCACAATTATAGAGATATTCTTATAAAATTATTTTATATGTAAAATTAATCAATATCTGCAGGTAAATTTAGCAGGCATATTATGGAAAATATCAATATTATCTGTACTATCTGCGGCTGTAGCAAACATAATTTTCTTTTTTCGAAGGATCAATGGCAAGTTCATATGTGTAAAAATTGTGGACTAGGAGTTCTTGAACCTAGGCCAAGTAGAGATCAAATAGAAAGAATGTATGGTCATGATTATTTTCAGGTACATTATTCAAACAAGCTATCATTATATTCTCCGGAAATGGTCAGGAGATTGCAACAGGAAAATCATCGCATAAGATTTTTTAGTAAATTCAAAAACGATGGCAAAATCTTGGATATAGGTTGCGGACGAGGTTATTTTCTGCTGGCCTGCCGTAAGCATGGCTACAATGTGGAAGGAATTGATATATCTGCCGCCGCCGCCACACATATCAGCGAAGAATTTAAAATAAGAGTACACATAGGCAAACTGGAAAATATTAAGCTGAAAGAATTAGCTTTTGATGTAATTACACTTTGGCATTCATTAGAACATACTTCTGATCCCAATTTATATATACAAATGGCAGCTAAATGGCTAAAGGACGATGGCATTCTGGTAATTGATGTGCCTAATTATGAAGGCTACGATGCCAGAATGTACTGGAATAATTGGCCTCATTGGGACCTGCCGTTTCACTTTTATCATTTTAATCCTGGGTCACTTTCGGCGCTGCTCAGAAAACATGGCTTTATAATTGTACGCCGTAAAAGCTATCTCTCTGATTATGTAAAAGAGAAACTGGAAAGAAAATCAGTACCCCGTTTTCTAGCACGGATAATTGCTCAGTGCTATACTGGCGGAAGTTATGCTGTAGTCGCAAGAAAAATCAAGTATAACGTGTAATGAAAAATGAACGGTACTTGAAATTATTCGCTTAAATATTTTCGCATGCTATATAACCAGCCTACGCCTTCTGAGGATGAAATTGAAGCGGATGTTCTAATTTTTAAACCTTGAAAATAGAAATCTTTTTGAATCTTGGAAGGGGCTTGCCTTAAGGAAATTCATTTTCTTACATTACCTCAAACAAAATCATTTCACCGGTATCGGCATGCCTCCACCTCCCCAGTTCTTTGAGATGTTTACGATATTTCGTAATATCTATATAATTATTTGACCATTGTTTTTCAGTCCACAGAAAGTATTTCATGTTTCTCTCTTTCAGCTGTCCTATAAGAGAGTCATCTTTTGTAAATAGTTCCCAGCTGCTCTGTTCAGAAGCCTCAGGGCAAATCGCACCCTTGTAATTGAGGTTCGCATAAAATGATATCGATCGCTGTGTCTCTTCCGACGCTGAAATGTTTATTGCCGTCTCTAATCTTACCAGAGATATTTTTCTGCAGGAATATAATATTGATCCGCAAAGAGTCACTGTTATTCACCCCGGCGTTGATTTACATAACTATGTCCATCAGGATAAAGCTTCTATTCGTCAAAATATCCGTCGTGAATTAGGTATTAACATTAATGAGCCGGTAATTTTGTTTGCTTCGATGAACTTTGAAATCAAAGGGCTTGACGATGTTTTGCTTTCTCTGTCCAAATTAAAAGCGCAAAACCGGCAATTTAAGATCATTGTTTCCGGCAAAGTAAATATCAAAAAATATAAACAACTGGCCAAAGAAGTCGGTATTATTTCTGACGTCATATTTACGGGTCAGGTAAATAAAGAAAAAATGACCCGGATATATTTGGCCGGCGACCTATATGTCATGCTCTCCAAATTTGATACTTTCGGTATGGTTGTTCTGGAAGCAATGGTGGCAGGATTACCGGTAATTATCAGCAGCAACGTCGGGGCTAAGGATCTTGTGCAAGAAGGGACAAATGGCTTCATAGTCGGTAATACTTCCGACAGTGACTATATCGCCGCCAGGATTTCGCAGCTCCTGGATGAAAATATCCGCAGACCGTTTGCCCATGCGGCTTATCAGACAGCAACTCAGAATACCTGGGATACTGTAGCTAAAAAATACATTGAAATATACAATGAGGCTCTTAACGAACGAATTAACAAAAAAGCTGGTGTGCCTTATTAAAAGTTACCAGCTGCACACCCTCTGGGAAAATTCACTATTATCTTTATGATATACTCGCGAAGTTCTTTCAAAAAGGATCGGATCAATTGATGATCCAATATCAATCATTATGTGGTTGGGATTAATCATCCACAATTCGTGAATAAGAATTTCTGAAAGGGGGCCGGCCGCAAATAGAAATATTGAATTCTCGCGAGTGCTTCCCTGCAGATCGAGTAGAGCCCTTATATAGTCTCTATTCTCCTCCCAGTAAGTGACGCAATTCCCCGGTATCGGAATAAAATTCTTTATAGGGACGTAGTTATCGAGTTTTTTAATCTTGGCCTTCTTATTCGTGCAGATTATCACGTCTTTGCCTGATTTTTTAATTGCGTTAAAGAAATGTTCCTTAAACAAACAAAAATTAGAATTTACCCACATATTGGAAAAAGTTATGTTACTGCGATCAGTTTTCAGCAATTCTAGCAAATACTCATGATTAACAGCATCACAGCAGGTGCAGGAAATTCCATAGATAAATCCCGGATCCCGACAGAGCAGAGACTTCCGCAAATCGGCACGAAAGATAAGATTTTTATCTTTTTTGTAAAGCCAGCCATCCTTGTTACCAATTGTGTTGTTTTTCAATATGTTTGCCTCGCCGTCAGCAGCCCGGGATAAAGCCATGGAATCGGCCTCGACAATCATTCGCATTATTTCAAAAAAATCAGCTTTAAAATCTTGTGTCATCATAATGATAGCTCCTCATTTCTTTTGCAAGACAGCCCGATAACAATTAAGTTGTAAATATTCTGAATAAAGAGCTTTATCGGGAATATCTTCTGAAAAATTGCCAGCATATTTAAGCCCCAAACAGGAAACAAGCCAATTAAAATATTGAAGATTGATATTTGGATAATCAAAAGTCAGAATAATCAGTCCATCATTTTTAAGTGTTCTTTTAAATTCAGAAAGGGCAAGCATTATATCTTTTTTCAGTAATAATTGAAGCATACTGACACGCGGAAGCCAGCTATAACGATTAAAGTGATCGGGAAGATGTTCGAGAACAGATATGCAGAATATTCTATCAAAAAAACCATCTTGATACGGAAGTTGAGTAATTGATGATTTCTGGAAATTAATGTCATGGAGATACTTTTCCGGCAAACCAATCGCAATATCTTTGCCGTATGTTTTTTCAATTCCCGATCTAAGAGCATCACTGGAAATAATTGCATCTTCCATATCACAGGCGTGAACTTCCTGAGCATGATCCAAAAGAAAAAATTTAAACGGACGTTCAATCCCGCAAGCGGCATCAAGAACTCTCGGTGCATCTGCAAAATATTCAGCCCACGCGTATTCATAAGGACGGCTCCACCATACTTTTGGTAGCGGTAATAAGGTTTTATCAACTCTCTTATCTGACTTTACAAAAAACCGTGAGGCCATTTGTTCCACAGTCACTTCCCATATCCTTTCAAATACTCGACAATTTTTTCGGCCGCATGCCCATCGCCATATGGTGATTCGGCAATGGAAGCGGGGGGGATTTTCGCCCAATCAATAGCTTTCAGGATATCTTGCCCAACAATGAACCCCAGGCCAATATCTATAGTTTCAGGACGTTCAGTCTTTTCACGGACAACAATTACTTTTTTGTTAAAACAGGTTCCCTCTTCCTGAATCCCCCCGCTATCGGTAATAATAAAATATGAATCCCTTATCAGCTTAAGCATTGCCGGATAACCGACAGGATTAATGATACGAATATTTGCGACTGACAGCCTTTCACGATGTTTTTGAATATTGGGATTAGGATGTATTGGCAGAATAATCTCCAAATCCGGATTATCAGACGCCAGTAGTTGAAGTTGATCAAACAATTTTTGTAGATGAATATGATTTTCCCGGCGGTGTAAAGTTACAAGGACTTTTTTCGATGACACCCCACCATAACTCATTCTTGCTTTGTAAAAATTGACGGCATCAACAATCGTATTGCCTACCAGATAGGCATCAGATATATTTTCATGATTAAGATTAATAAGGGCTTGCTTCGTGGGTGCAAAATGAATACTGGCCAATTTGCTTATTAAAACCCGATTGAATTCTTCCGGATAAGGATTAGCCATGTCATAAGTTCGCAACCCGGCTTCTACATGAGCTACTTTGATTCCATTGTAAAAAGCTACTTGGGCAACAGCACAGGCCGTGGTTGTATCACCCTGAACCACCACAATATCAAATGTATTCTTTCGAAAAAGATTTTCCGCAGCTTTACATATCTTTATAAAGCTTTCGCCAAGTGTATTATGTTTTTGTTCACCCAAAAAGGAATCCGCAAAAGTAAAATCAGGTTCATAAACAAGATCCTTAACATCATCATATAGGTCTATCTGCTGACCCGTAAAGACAGTACGGAATTCCATGCCCTGTTTATTCAGAGCATTAATTACCGGAAACAATTTAATTATTTCGGGGCGTGTGCCGAATGCAATGAGGATCATAGTAGTATTGGCTTATATCCCTTCTCGATCTCGTATTGAACAACTCGCAGAAAATCTTTTGAGCGTTCTTTTGAACAACTAATGGCCACTTTATCTACTCCTCTTTCCGGATTGATTGATCCCCATAACGACTTGTCATTTTCAGGATGAGGTGGGCAGGCTGCCCTTATGCCATGCCTTTGGAGCATTGAGCAAAAATGAATATCTTCGCCAAAATTTCTAATAACTGGTTCCTCTTCCCAAAAATAAGGTGCCCATTGACGGCGGAAAAACCAGCTGTGCCCAACAAGATCCACAAATTCCAGCTTGGCATTCATACCTTCCCATCCCATTCGCGGTTTTTCCGTTTTCATTTCATTGCGGGAAAGATATCTCAAACCAATAGTTCCGCAGATGACCTTTTCGCTATCCACATAATTAAGACAATTTTCAAACCATTTCTTGCCAGGAATAGTATCGAGACCTTTGAAAAAAGCAAAAATACCGCTGGTAATCAAATTTGGACAAATTTTTCAGAAGAAAACTGAAGATGAAAATCAAACTTACCATTGCTGGCT
>JANXZU010000022.1 GCA_025355345.1 Syntrophaceae bacterium | reverse complement strand
CATTGCCAGTCTTCTGCAGGTGATTGCCCTGTTTCTTCAATACAGGTTGAATAAGGTCCATCAAGGGGTAGGGTGGTGGACACTGAAGTGGTATAGGTGTAGCGGACACCTCGAAAAGCGTGTTATAGAAACTAAACTTTTGGAGGTGTCCGCTACACCTATACCACTTCAGTGTCCACCACCCTACCCCTTGATGGACCTTATTCAACCTGTATTGAAGAAACAGGGCAATCACCTGCAGAAGACTGGCAATGCCGGCAAGAATGACAAGTGTGCGAATATCAATGTTCATAAAGTTTCCGTTGATTGAACTCAATCATCCCTATGATGTTTCGACCGATATTATAAAGATTTCTGTTTAATGTCAATATATTCTGCAATGACATGTATCTGCGATCCGATCATTGTGACAGATATACTTAGCGTATAGATCATGATTATGTAACATGACGCACTTGTGCATACATGCTACCTTCTAATATTGCCAGTGAAATATTTCCTTTTTAGTTTGTATAATATGCTTTCTATTTTATCCAGAAAAATAGATAATATTTAAATATTGCTTTTTATCAAATTAGAGTTATCTTAAGGTCAAAGATCGCAATTAATGATTTTGAAAATAATTTAAGGAGGGAACAATCATGAAATGTAATGTTGGAAAGACGGATAAAATTATTCGCTGGACAATTGGTATTGTAATAGCAGCGCTGGGATTGTATTACCAAAGCTGGTGGGGACTGCTGGCAATTATCCCCATAGCCACGGCAATCTTTGGCTTTTGCTCTCTCTATGTGCCTTTCAAGATTAATACCTGTAAAAAAGATTGATCTACTTAGGAAATTTTGCGTCGCGTTTTACGTCGCTCTACTTGTTTGCCGGGTAAAGGATGATGAGTTGTGCGTTTTCCGCTTCCGCGCGGGAATTTAATGTATGGCCTGATTTTCTGATTGATGTTTTTGCCGGTGCCGTCATAATTAAGAGTGAGGATCGGAATGCCGGAGTATTCCTCAATCCGGGGCGCCATCGCTTCCGTTATTAAACCGGCGCAGCAAAAAGCAGGATTGGTTTGTACAAACAGAGATATGTCTGGATAATGCCTGATCAGAGCAGCAATTTTGAGAAGATTGTCGGCGGATTCACCACTATGCTGCACCTTAACATCAAAGGCATCGTATATCTGTTTGTAATCAATGTCCGTCTCTAATGATGGTTCATTAAGCAATTCGTTAAACATTTTATAATAGCTTTTTTCCAGTTGATTCACGAGCGCTATAGTTGTTTTAGTGACAATTACATCCATAAATTCACCTTCGAAAAACCAGCGCCGCATATAAGGATCGGCAATTATTTTGGCGAATTCATTGAAGGGTGTTGTTATTACTTCGCCGCCGTATTCTTCGATGCAATGAATCAGCTCCTGATTAAACACATCATTGTCGCGGGCATACATATCGCCGAAAATGGCAACCTTGGGACGTTTTCTCTTCGTGGTTTCAATTTTTTTGAAAAGACTAATCACTTTGGCTAAATCATCATCCTTGCTTCTGCCGCCCAGCAAGGTGTTGTAGAGAATATTCAGTGATTGGGCGATAATCTTATCTGTCATTCCTTTTTCTTTTTCATATGGTCTTATCCTGCAGCCGATTTTACGCAGCATTCCACCAAACATGAAGGCGAAATAAGCTTCGATCGAAGCCTGCATGGAGATATCGTTCATCGAGATATTACCAACATAGACTTCCACTTTATCCAGGTTTTTACCGTGTGCTTCCATTAGTCCCTTGATCAGTTGAGGATACATTCTAATGTTGCAGGCAATGTGGCTCTCAAATGTCCAGACGGCTGTTTGCGAGGGGTCCAGAAGATTTTTTTCAATATAATCTATGTAGCTTTGCGCGATAAGATTAACGGGAAGACATTGTCCTTTGTTGCTGCGCAGGCCGCGTTGAATTATCTTTTCAGTCAGCGGTACCATGCGGGCATCAATGCCTTCACGAATCAGTAAGGCTTCCACAAGTTTCGAAGTTAGTGGATCGTAGCCGGGAAAGAGCAAAGTTTTATTTTTAATTTTGGTTACGTTTTCCGAGTTGAGCGGAAGTACGCGGGCGGGTAAGGCACGCAGTGCCTTGCTTTTGTGGTGATTGCGGAATGAACGCACAGCTGACTCAATGCGCGTTTCGTAACCGACATTGGAATCATGCTCATCTAGTTCCAGTACCAGATATGGTTTGCCATATTTATCCATAATTCGCTTAAAATATTCAAGGGTGAAAGAATCAGGGCTGCATTTAAATGAAGTGACAAAAACCGGATAGAGTCCCTGTGTGCGCGCTGTAAAAAGAGCAGCTTTTAAAATTTTTGCTGAATAATTCCAGTGCAACCTCTGGAGAAGTGGACCAATTTCGGTTAAATCGCCTTTATCGGTGGGCAGCATATCCTGATAAAAAGTTTTGATTGTCAGGTTGCTGAAAATATCCGGTATTCCTTTGTTCATATTATTTTGCATGACGGAATAAGGCCTTCCCAGCAGAACTACACGAATGTCTTTACTGCCGGGCATTTCACGTTCGTAGATATTTAATATATTATTACGGCCATCTTTATAAAACGAAAGAGCTGCTTCATACGCGTTGTAAATTTCCCAGTAACTGGACTTCAAAATAGGTTTAAGTAAGGAGAAAAGTTCAATCCGTGATTGAAAAGAATGATGATCGATAACCGGCATGATCGCTTTATATTTCAGATGCAGGCTTTTGATTCCGGCAGCCATAGTTACTGCAAACTGCGTGTAATAACAGTAATAGCGGTAGGCATCTTCTTTCGGTTCCGTTGCTTCCAGATAAACCGGCAGAAAAATATAGTCGCATTTATCCGTAAGATTTTGTATGTGACCGAAAAAGGCGTTCATTGGAGAACAAAATTCTGCTCCCGCGATTTTTTTACCTGCTTTACTGGCATTCTTGAAATTATCGCCGGTCACTGTTTCTATGCCCAGTGTGGTAAAAAAATGTTTCCAGAGAGGCATTTCTTCAGCAAGGTAAAGAGCGTTGGGGATTCCTATCTTGATGGGTTTTTTGAATGGAGTCTTCTTTTTAGCCGGCTGAAAAACTTTGTCGCGTTCTTTGATCAAATCATACTGTTTTTTTGTATTTCCCACATAATGTTTTGTATCATAATCCCGTCCGCACAAAAATCCAAAGGCAACTGTTTCACCATGAACAGTTACTTTATTAATTTTACAATTGTTATGGCACAGCTCGCAGACTTCATTTTCTACAGGAATCGTTTCTTTATGAAGATCCAGACCTCGGAAGGCTGAATCTTTTACGGCATTTTCCGAGAGAATCAAAGCGCTGCCGAGCGCTCCGGTTAAATGACAGAATTTAGAAACGAATATTGGTTTTTTCAGCCGGTGTTCGAAGGCTGCAATCAGAGCTTTATTGCGGGCTGTTGCACCCTGAAAGCAAATTCTATTGCCGATATTAGCTTCCAGTGCTACTTTTGTCAAATAGTTTTCGCAAACGGAATGAAGGACGCTGGCCAGTGCTTCATCAATTGTGTATCCTTCCGTAAGATAATTGTTAATGTCACGTTCCATAAAGACCGTGCAGCGGTCGCTCGAAACCGGTGAAGGAGTGTTGATAGCGCGGCCGGCATATTCACGAAGCGGAACCCCCAGCTTTATTGCCTGCTCTTCGATAAAGCTGCCCGTTCCGGCGGCACAAACATTGTTCATGACGGAAGATGTAACCATGCCGTTTTGCATAGTGGTGAACTTGGCATCTTGTCCGCCTATTTCGATAATTGTATCCGCGCTGCTGTCCAGTTCATAGGCTGCGCGGGCATGAGCTGTTATTTCATCGATAACTAAATCAGCGTTTATAATTCGTCCGATAAATTTACGGCCGGAGCCGGTGGTGCCGACGCCGAGGAAGCAAAAATTGCAGCTGTGTTTTAAACTAATATCTTCAATTGCTTCAAATATGGCCTGCATAGCTTTAACTGGCTGGCCGGAAGTCTGGGTGTAAAGGCCAATCAGCACTTCATTACTTTCGTTAATTAAAACAGCCTTTGTACTGGTAGAGCCTATATCAATGCCAAGATAGACTTCCAATTCTTTTTTTAACGGAGTGTAAATATCTACCTCAACATCCGCGTGGCCTATTTGTGTCTTATAAAGATAACTATCCGCGGTTGTAAATTCAGGATAGCTGGATTGCAAAAGCTGCAAAGGAGGATATCCGTAAGTCTTTTCTTTCTGTTCCTTGTTAAAAAGTTCATCCCAAAATTTCAGTTCAAGTTTTTTCGGTTCTGCTTCTTCCAGATAAAGAAGCGCGGCACCAATCGCACCGTAAAGATGGCTGTACTGGCCGATAATAGGTTCAGTCTTGAGCAGATTGCGGAAATGTTTAACTACTGCCTGATTCATGGAAACGCCGCCAGCAAGAATCAGTGGCGTGCGGATGTTTTGATCAGGCATCAATGTGTCAATGACATTTTTTGTCAGGCCTTCGCAAAGGCCATCGCTGATTTGCCCTATAGAATAACCTTCCTGCTGGGCATGAATCAAATCTGTCTTGGCAAAAACGGCGCAGCGGGTTGCAATCTTTGGCGAAGTCTCGAGATTGCAAAAGGCGACATTACTGAGCATCTCTATGCTTTTAAGATTGAGACGTTTTGCTTGCTGATCAAGAAAGCTGCCCGTTCCGGCGGCGCAAGATGAGTTGGATCGGTAACTTTCGTAGTCACCTTCATCATTAAAAGTGATCAGGCCGAAGTTTTCACCGCCGATAAACAGAATACTGCCTACTTCCCGGTGGTAATTTTTTACAGCAGCGATAATGGCAATTTGCGTATCATAGCGACTGACATTGCTTAAGACCTCGGGGCCGGAAAGAGTCATCGCAATACCACCGATCCTGCTTATATCAACGTTGCTGAGCATTAGGCGCAGTGTTTCACTGATTGCGCCGCTGTGAAACTGGTAGGCAGAATGAGAGATAGTTCCCTTTTTGTCAACCTCAACCAGCGAAATGGCTACTGAACCAATATCAATTCCAACTACATGCAGCATGAATTTATTACCTCGATTTTTGTAAATTGAAGGGGATAATGCCGTGTTTTATAAGTTTCGTCAACAGGGAAGTTTAAGGCTGGGAAGAACAGAATAATAAAAATGTTCTGTTGTGGTTGTGTACAGGCAGATGGACATTGTCTTTGCTGAAGGTTACTTGATTTTGCATCTGATGCGCAGGCAAACTCAGTACAATTAAGAGATTTTATTTCTCATAAACAGCAGTGATTGCTGATTTGTTTTCGACGGGAAATTTGCTACCTTCCACGATACCCTTTTTAAGGCCTACCATCAACGTTTGCGCAATATCAGACTGCCAACGGAATATCCGGCACCAAAGGAACATATCACACCAATATCACCTTTTTTCAGATCATTATTATAAAGATGAAAAGCGATAATTGATCCTGCCGATGCAGTGTTACCGTAACTATCAAGTATCGTTGGTATCGTTTCATCCTTAACGTCTTCACCAAGGAGTTGTTTCACAACCATCATATTCATGTTGATATTTGCCTGGTGAAGCCAGAAGCGCTTGACATCCTGAGGTTTCAAATTCAGACTTGCCAGATGTTCACTAATAAGTTTGGCGGCAACCGGACTTACTTCTTCAAAAACCTTGCGCCCGGACTGATGGAAAAGTTTGTCCCAGCCGAAAGGATCCACATCTGTGGCATACGACATATGTCCGATATTGGAGCGGATATTATTTGAAAACTGTGTCAGCGCTTTTGTGCTCAAAATTTCGTAACTGTTCGGGCTAGTGCAGGTTTCAGACCTTTCCATTATAATAGCAGTACTGACATCGCCAAAAATGAAATGGCTATCCCGGTCACAAAAATTTACCTGGGGAGTAACCAGCTCTGGATTGATAGCTAAAACACATTTTGACGAACCGGACATCAGGCTGTCATATGCTCGGTGGAGACCGAATGTCGCCGCCGAACAAGCCACCAGCATATCAAATCCAAAACCATTGATACCAAGCTCATTCTGTATTTCAATGGCTATGGCAGGATATGGTCGTTGAGTATAAGCACAGGCAACAATAACAGCATCAATATCAGCGGCCGTTTTACCGGCAGCAGCCATTGCCTTCCGCGCCGCAAAAACACCGATCTCCGCCTGATTGCTTATTTCTCCCTCTTTTCTTTCGGTAAACTTGGGACGCATACGATCAATATCTAAAATACCTTCTCTTGTATAAACATGGCGTGCTTTTATTCCGGACGTTTTTTCAATGAATCTAGCGCTGGAAAGAGGTTTTTCCTCAATTTTACCTGCTGCAATATCGGATGCATGATCAGAATTGAACTTTTCCGCATAGGCGTTATAGCTTTCAACCAGTTCCTCGTTTGTTATAATATTCGATGGTGTCCAGACTCCAGAACCACTGATAACGATCTTATGGGGTAAATTTGTTGTCATATTTCTAATCCTTTTTTTATAACCTAAGTTGATAGTTTATAAATTATTAAAAAAATGATGTCAATTCAAATGTTGTAGTTGAAACGTGATAATAGTTTATGTTCAATTCAATAAAAAATAAATCAATAATGAATATAGACAATTATAAATTATTACTATATTAATTCCAAAGTTGATCCATTCATAGTTCGATAATTCAAAATCGTGAGGTTAAAATTGGATATTTTTCAGGCTGTTATACTTGGTTTAGTACAGGGATTGGGAGAATTTTTACCAATATCCAGTTCGGCTCATCTTGTGATTGTTCCGTGGCTTTTTAATTGGGAAGATCCCGGTTTAACATTTGATATAGCCTTACACATCGGCACCCTTGTAGCTGTTGCCATCTACTTTTGGAAGGACTGGTTGCAGTTAATTACCAAAGGATTAACAGATGCCAAAAGCAGGGAAGGGCGGCTGTTTTGGTACTTAGTTCTGGCGACGATTCCCGGAGCAATGATTGGATTGCTTCTGGAAAAAAAGGCCGAGACAATTTTCCGTAATCCGATTTTGATTGCAATTATGCTGATTGTGCTGGGTATTCTTTTATATTGGGTGGATCGAACAAGTGCTAAAAAAATTGATGCAGAAAATATCAACTTGAAAACAAGTTTTCTAATCGGTTTGTCTCAGGCCTTGGCAATTATTCCCGGAGTATCGCGATCAGGCATAACCATGACGACAGGATTGTTTCTGGGGTTGACTCGACAAGGAACAGCAAGGTTTTCCTTTCTGCTTTCGGCGCCGATAATCTTTGGCGCTGCTATAGTTAAATTACCGCATATAATTGCCAATCCATCAATCATAAACACACCGTTTCTAGTTGGTATGATTGTTTCTTGTATCACC
>JANXZU010000130.1 GCA_025355345.1 Syntrophaceae bacterium | reverse complement strand
GACTAAATGCCCGGTGGGTAAAATATGGTAAATTTGTCAAATACAAATAAAAGAGAAATTCTTCCGGAGTTTCAAACCTTTCTGTTAGAAAAAAAAATGGTACCGGAAAAGAATGTATTATTTTACGCAATATGGGTAAGCAAATATTTTAATTATGCTCGAAAAAAAGAACTACCGGCAGAGGGATATCAAGAAAATGCTGTCGTCGAATTTATTGAATCCCTGAAGTCAGCGCCTAATATGTCCGACTGGCAAGTGCGGCAGGCGCATGATGCGATCAGACTATATTATTTTCATTTCCGTGGCCTCAAACCCGATATTTTACCAACAATAAAATCCGCTGACTTTACACCCGAACTGCTCAAAGAAACACGACGCCTGATCCGGCTTAAGCATTATTCCTACAGCACGGAAAGAACCTATCTGCAATGGATAAAGCGGTTTCTCGAATATACCGGGCAAACCGCGAAAAAAGAGACCGCAGCAGCGCTGGAAACATCCGACTGCAAGAATTTTCTCAGTCATCTGGCGCTTAAGGAAAGGGTGTCCTCATCAACACAGAACCAGGCGTTCAATGCTCTCCTTTTTCTTTTTCGCAACGTGCTCTGCAAGGATATCGGCAACATTGCCGACACCGTCCGCGCGAAACGAGGGCAGAAACTGCCCGTTGTTTTTTCAGTGGAAGAGATCAAAAGATTATTGAATTGTCTAACTGCAAAAGATTTGCTGATCGCAGGACTTATCTATGGCGCTGGCTTAAGATTGATGGAGCTGGCTCGTCTGAGGGTCAAGGACGTTGATTTTGATTTAAACACCGTGATGGTAAGAAGCGGCAAAGGGGATAAGGACAGAACAACTATTTTACCAGCAGCGGCAAAATACGCCGCCACCATATCGGCGACTCCGCCATACAGGAGATGATCAAAAAAGCAATTAAGAAGGCCGGTATTCCTAAACATGCTTCCGTGCATACGTTACGTCATAGTTTTGCGACACATTTATTGATGAACGGGGTTAATATCCGCGAGGTGCAGGAATTGCTCGGCCACAAGAATTTGGAAACGACAATGATATATACGCATGTTTTACGTGATATGTCCCATGCGCCGCAAAGCCCGCTGGATATGCTGCTGGCAGGCAAAAAAGGCAGATAATCAAAAGAGGAATGAAGAAAGAAAAAGAGAAATATCTGTCCGGAGTAAAACGCTATTATACCAGTTATGTTGTAAGTTACACCATACATGCGGCAGCTTGAATTTTACCCACCATCGTGGTAGTTTTTAAAATATAAGCGTTGTAAATATAAATGTGCTGTGGCAGAGAGGAAAACATTGAAATATTATCCGGTTTTTTGGGACATTGCCGATAAAAAATGTGTCGTCGTGGGTGGCGGTGAAGTTGCCGCAAGAAAGGTCAAAAGACTGCTGAATTGCGGTGCTAAAGTGTCTGTCGTGAGTCCGGAGCTACATCCGGAGCTGGCAGCTTTGAATAAAGATCAGCAAATTTCCCACATTCCTTTCGAATATGAAAACAAACATATTCACGGTGCGGCGTTGGTGATCGGAGCAACAGATGATGAAAAAACAAATTTGCTGATCTCCCGCGATGCCCGTGACAAAGGTATTGCAGTAAATATTGTTGATGATCCGCAAAAATGTGATTTCATTTTGCCCTCGATTGTGGAAAGAGGCGATCTGGTAATTGCCATCAGTACCGGCGGCAACTCTCCGGCGTTTGCCCGTCATTTACGTGAAGAATTAGAATCCCGCTACGGCGTGGAGTATGAAATATTTCTCCGGATTTTGGGGAGTTTGCGCTTACTAATGACAAAAAATGCTGGGGTCGGCAAAAGCTGGTTTGATTCCTTGCTCTCTTCAGGAATATTGGAATTGATTCGGAAAAAAGATTGGGAAGAAGTTAAAAAAACTGTGCGGGAAATAACCGGCAAGGAGGTGGAAATTGACATTGTTTAGTTTAGAGATGATTTTATTTCAACTGGCCTTGGCTTTTTGCATTCTTTGCACTTTTGGTTATTTGCTTTCTCTTTTGATTAAGAGAGTAATCCTGGCAAAAATTTCTACCTGGGTTCTGGCTATCTCTTTTTGTTTTCTGACGCTTGGTTTAGTTACGGTCATTCTTAATACGGCAGGGCTTACAAACCTGGGATCACGTAATTTCCTTGTATTTTTTGCCTGGGCTGGAAGTGGCGTTTATCTTGGCTTTCAATTGAAAACAAAGACCAGATTATTGGGAGCTTTTATTTCTCCGTTTATTTTACTTTTGATGATTGCCGCAGCAAGTCAGGAAGCAGGTAAATCTTTACTGCCTCAGAATTTGCAAAGTTGGCTCACCACATTGCATCTGGTTTTTGCTATTATCGGGGAAGCGCTTTTTGTTCTGGCTTCTTGCGCCGGTGCCATGTTCATCATTCAAAACAGTTTGCTCAAGCACAAGAAGCTGGGCAAGATGAGCAGGCTTTTGCCATCGCTTAGTGATTTAGACAGGATTAATCATCTTTGCCTGCTGTGGGGCTTTCCCCTTTTGACCATAGGCATCATTGCCGGGGCGGTTTTTGCGGGTATGGTCTGGAAGACTCTCTTACCTGCCGACCCGAAAATCATCTGGTCTTTTGCGGCGTGGGTGATTTATGGATTTCTGTTGCATCAACGTCTGGCTATTGGCTGGAAAGGTTCCCGGATGGCGTTCTTGTCTTGCGCGGTATTTATTCTTTTTCTGGTGTCCTTTTTGGCTGTAAGATTTTATTTTACTACTTTACATGATTTTATTTAGAAAATGATATTATTAATTGGCTTAAATCACAAAACAGCACCGCTCGCTGTTCGCGAAAAACTTTTTGCCGGTTGCGAGGAGAAACAGAATTTATTGTCTGATGTTCTCCTTTTGCCCGCTGTGCAAGAGGTTCTCTATATTTCCACCTGTAACCGGATCGAGCTGGTTTGCGTGGCTGATGGTGAAGACAAGACAATTGAAGCACTGAAAAGATTTTTGGCGCAAAATGGAAGCCTGACTGACGAGGAAGCTTTCTATTGCCTCTATGTTTATCGTGAAGCGGAAGCAATACGGCACATGTTTCGGGTGGCGGCAAGTCTTGATTCGCAGGTCATGGGTGAAGCACAGATATTAGGGCAGGTCAAAGAAGCTTATAGACAGGCGCTTAAACAAAATGCTACCGGTCTTGTACTCAATCGTTTGATGCATCGGTCTTTCCGCACGGCCAAACGGGTGCGCACAGAGACGGCGATAGCGGCAAATCCGGTATCGGTAAGCTTTGCCGCAGTCGAGCTGGCTAAAAAGATATTCGGTTCTCTTTCCGGTAAAAAAATATTGCTGATCGGCGCGGGGGAAATGGCCGAACTGACCGGCACACATTTGATCGGTAACGGCGCTGAAGAAATAACTGTCGCCAACAGATCGTCGGCGCAGGGGACAGCACTTGCCGAAAAGTTTCATGGGAAGGCAATAATGCTAACTGATCTGGATGCGGCGCTGATTGAAGCGGATATTGTGATTAGCTCGACCGGTGCAGCCGGGTATGTAGTTACTGCGGAGTCCATCAGGCAAAGTATGCGCAAGCGAAAAAACCGCCTGCTGTTTTTAGTTGATATTGCCGTTCCCCGTGATATAGAACCTACGGCTGATAGTATTGAAAATGTCTATCTTTACAACATCGATAATCTGCAGGACATTGTCGATGAGAACATGGCAGGCCGCAAAAAAGAGGCGCTCAAAGCCGAAGCGATTGTGGAAGAAGAAGTTATTCTTTACAATAGCTGGATCAAGGAACTGGAGGCTGTGCCGACCATAGTATCGCTTCGTTCTATGGCTGAAGGTATTGTGCAAAGCGAGTTAGAAAAATCACTGGGATGGATGCAGAAGCTAAGTGAGGAAGACAGAGAAAAAGTTGACAATCTTGTGCAATCAGTAGTCAACAAAATACTGCATGCTCCGGTTGCCGTGATGAAAGAGGAGAGCTCCGAAGTAAGTTCAAAAGGTATTGTTGACGCGGTTAGGCAGCTATTCCGTTTGGATGAATGAAAGGTGGATGCGGCAGTTGAAGGGTTATCACATCGCTCAGTTGATGCCACGATTCAACTGCCGATTTTGGAATGAAAGGTTAAGGTTTAGTTATGCATATAAAAATAGGAACGCGCGGCAGTAAGCTGGCATTGACTCAGGCCAATCTTGTTGCCGAGAGTTTAAAAAAAATAGAGCCGGAAATTACCGCTGAAATTTGTGTCATCAAGACCAGCGGCGATATTATGCAGGATGTGTCACTGACTAAAATCGGCGGCAAAGGTGTTTTTGTAAAAGAAATTGAAGATGCCCTGCTTAGTGCTAATGTAGATCTGGCTGTGCACAGCATGAAAGATGTACCGACAGAAATTCCTGCGGGGCTGACCTTTGCTGCTATCATGCGGCGAGAGGATGCGCGCGATGTTCTCGTTTCTAAAAATAACAAAAAAATTGAATTTATGCCCCGGGGCGCAAGAATCGGCACCGGTTCGCTGCGTCGCGCGTCTCAGCTTCTCGCTATCCTGCCCGATCTGGCAATCGTTTCATTGCGCGGGAATTTAGAAACTCGGTTAAAAAAAATAGAAACGGAAAATCTTCAAGGTTTAATTCTGGCAGCAGCCGGGATGAAGCGCATGGGACTTGTAGAAAAAATTTCACAATATCTGCCCATAGAAACAATGCTTCCGGCAGTAGGGCAGGGGGCTTTGGGTTTGCAGATAAGACAGTGTGATCAGGCGCTTGAAAAAATAGTGGCAAAATTAAATCATGCGCCGACAGCCGCAGAAGTTACTGCGGAGAGGTCTTTTTTGCGTCATCTGGGCGGCGGTTGTCTTTTGCCTATTGCCGCTTTCGGCAAACTCGAAGGTGATAAGCTAACGCTTGAGGGGCTTGTAGCTTCACCGAAGGGCGAAAGTATTATTCGGGACAAGGTTCGAGGAGTCATTACAGAGGCGGATGAATTAGGCAAAAGGCTGGCAGAAATGATTATGGAAAAAGGCGGTAAAAAGCTGTTGGAACTTGGTTGTTAAAACCAAAAAACATCATAGTAATTGTCATTCCCGCGCAGGCGGGAATCCAGTGAATTTTGTGTATGAAACAATATTATGTCTACATCTTAGCAAGTCAAAAGAATGGAACTTTATATGTAGGTGTGACCAGTGATTTAGTAAAGAGAGTATATGAGCATAAGCAAAATCTAGCAGATGGATTCTCAAAAAAGTATAGTGTTTATGATCTTGTTTATTATGAACAGCATAATGAAGTAGATGAAGCTATTCTGAGAGAAAAGCAGATAAAGAAATGGAACAGAAAGTGGAAAATACGACTAATAGAAGAAAAGAATCTTGGCTGGAGCGATTTGTATGATGAAATTATTCAATAGAATTTCGCGCAATCTGCACTTAAAACTTTTATTACTGGATTCCCGCCTCCGCGGGAATGACGAGATTGTAAGTTTATGAATCAAAAAATAAAACCGGGCAAAGTATATATAATCGGCGCGGGGCCGGGCGACGCGGGTTTAATAACCATCAAGGCGGTGAATTGTTTGCGTCTGGCTGATGTTGTAGTCTATGATAATCTCGTCAATGAAGAATTGCTGAAATACGCTCCTTCGCATGCCCGTTTCATCTACGCCGGTAAAAAAGGTGGCGATCATACATTGTCACAGGATCTCATCAATGATTTATTGGTTCAGGAGGCGCAGGCCGGAAACACAGTGGCACGGCTGAAGGGCGGTGATCCATTTATTTTCGGGCGCGGTGGTGAAGAAGCGGAAAAGCTGGTTGAACATGGTGTGTCGTTTGAAGTTATTCCCGGTGTCACCTCGGCAATTGCTGTTCCCGCTTATGCCGGTATCCCGCTGACGCATCGAGGGCTAACTTCTACGGTTGCTTTTATCACCGGTCATGAAGATCCGACCAAGGATAAAAGCGATATTGACTGGCAGGCGCTGACAGGCATTGGCACACTGGTGTTTTTGATGGGTGTAAAAAACATCGGGCAAATTACCGAGGCGCTGATTTCAAGAGGCAAATCTCCCGACACACCGGCAGCGCTGATTCGACAGGGGACAACACCGCAGCAGGAAATTGCTGCGGGAACTCTGGGCACCATTGTTGAACTGGCTCAGGCACGCAAGTTTTCGCCTCCGGCAATTCTTGTTGTAGGCCTTGTTGTCGGTTTGCGCGACACTTTAAAATGGTTTGAGCAAAAGCCGCTTTTCGGCAAAGGGATTGTTATTACCAGACCGGAAAGACAGGCTGACGATCTGGCTGATCTTCTTTCTGCTGAAGGCGCAGAGCCGATTTCTTTTCCGACAATAAAGATTGTTCCGCCGGAAGATTGGCATGAGCTCGATGTGGCAATAGAAGCGCTTACAACCTACGACTGGCTGATGTTTACCAGCGCCAATGGTGTGCTGTTTTTCTTTGAACGCCTTTTGCAAAAACAAAAAGATATTCGTGATCTCAAAGGAATTAAAATTTGCTGTATCGGCCCGGCAACCGCCCGGCAGATTGAAGATAAGGGAATTCAAGTTGATCTTGTGCCAAAGCAGTTTATCGCGGAAGGAATTCTTCAGTCTTTTGCCGGTATGGATTTAAAGGGCAAAAAAATACTGATTCCGCGCGCAGCCAAAGCCAGGAACATTTTGCCTGAAGGTCTAAAAATGCAGGGTGCTGAAGTTGATGTTGTTACAACTTACCGGACGATTAATTCCGGCAGGAAAAAAGAAGAGCTTGCCGCATTGATTAGCGATAATAAGGTGGATGTCATTACTTTCACCAGTTCGTCAACCGTGACAAATTTTGTGGAGATTATGGGGCTTGATTTTAAACTTCCTGCGCATGTTGATATTGCCTGCATCGGCCCGGTGACTGCGGCCACGGCGAAAAAGGCAGGATTTAAAATAGATATTTCCCATGAGGAATATACAATGGAGGGACTGGTGCAGTCTTTGGTTGATCACTTCAAAAACAAATGCTCACGGACGGGGAAGCAAGAAATATGATCGGTATTTCCAAATTATATTGCGGGGCGGTAGAGCCGGCCGATGTGCTGCGATACAACAGGCACTCCGGGCAACTTCCTTCGCATCTCCTGCAATTTTCCGCTGACAAAAAACCGGTTGTCGTTTGGAATATGACGCGCCGTTGCAATTTGAAATGCATTCATTGTTATTCCAATTCTGATAACATCAACTATCCCGATGAGCTGACAACAGAGGAAGGAAAAAAGCTGATCGATGATCTGGCACAGTTTGGTTCACCGGTAATTTTGTTTTCCGGTGGCGAACCGCTTTTGCGCGCTGATTTGCTGGAGCTGGCGCAGTACGCAACCGATAAGGGCATGCGAGCGGTTATTTCCACCAACGGAACGTTAATTACAAAAGATATCGCGGCGAAACTCCAGAAGATAGGGCTGTCTTATGTTGGTGTCAGTCTTGATGGCTTGGAAAAAACGCACGACCGCTTCCGGGGCAAAAAGGGTGCTTTTGATGCGGCAATTGTTGGAATAAGAAACTGCCGTGATGCCGGAATCAAGGTCGGCATCCGCTTTACCGTCAATAAGCATAATCTGACGGATGTCGGGGCGATGTTTGATTTATTGGAGTCGGAAAACATCCAGCGGCTTTGCTTTTATCATCTGGTCTATACAGGCCGCGGCTCCAAACTGCGTAAGGAGGATTTGTCACATTCGGAAACTCGCAAGCTGCTTGATTTGATTATGCGGCGGACAAGACAAATGTTTGATGCGGGGAAAAGTCCGGAAATTCTTACCGTGGATAATCATGCCGATGGCCCGTATTTGTATTTGAAAATGAGGCAAGAAAATCCCGAGCGTGCCAAAGAAGTTTTAGCATTATTGCAAATGAACGAAGGCAACAGCTCCGGCCATGGTATCGGCTGTGTGAGCTGGGATGGAGAAGTCTATGCAGACCAGTTCTGGCGCAACCAGCCGCTGGGCAATGTCAGGAAAAAGCCTTTCAGCAAAATTTGGTGTGACGGAGAAAATGAGCTGCTTGTCAAACTCAAAGATAAGAAAAAATATGTTTACGGACGCTGCGCTAAATGCTGCTGGCTTAATGTCTGCGGCGGCAACTTCCGCGCCCGGGCGGAATCGGCAGGCGATATTTGGGGTCCTGATCCCGCCTGCTATTTAACGGATGAAGAAATAATTGAAGCACCACCGGTAGGAGCCGGAGGCTAATTTTATAAACGCGACATCCCGCATTAGGCAGAAAGCATTCAATCTCAGGCAGTAGATTAGGGCTTTCTGCAGCGGGGAAAAAGAGAGGATTAAAAAATGCAATTTCCGGAATATCGCGCACGCAGGTTGAGAAAGAATGAAAACTTCCGCCGCTTGATTCGCGAGACAAGTTTAAGCGTTGACGATTTGGTATATCCGCTGTTCGCGGTGCCAGGCAAGAGTGTTAAAAAGCCGATTAATTCGATGCCCGGTCAATTCCAGTTATCAGTTGATTATATTGCCAAAGAAGCGCAAAAGGCTTATGATCTGGGAATTCCGGCGGTGCTGCTCTTCGGCATTCCGGCAAAAAAAGATGAGATGGCCACCGGTGCTTTTGCCAAAGACGGTATTGTGCAGCAGGCAGTCTCGCGTATTAAAAATGAAGTACCCGATCTCCTGGTGATAACCGATGTCTGCCTTTGTGAATACACGAGCCACGGCCATTGTGGCATGCTGGAAAAAGATTGTGTGCAAAACGATGCCACGCTTGAGGTGCTGGCCGAAACCGCTGTTTCACAGGCACGCGCCGGAGCCAATATGGTGGCGCCATCGGCGATGATGGATGGCCAGGTAGCGGCAATCCGCGAAGCTCTGGATGAAAATTCGTTTGAGGATACACCAATTATGGCCTACTCCGCAAAATACGCGTCGTCATTCTATGGGCCATTCCGTGAGGCGGCCGAGAGTGCGCCCAAGTCCGGCGATAGAAAAGCCTACCAAATGGATCCGGCAAATTCCGATGAGTCTATTCGAGAAATCGGTTTGGATGTTTCAGAGGGCGCAGATATCATCATGGTGAAACCGGCACTGGCTTACCTGGATATTATATATCGTGCCAAACAGGAATTTGATTTGCCGCTGGCGGCGTATAATGTTAGCGGTGAATATTCCATGATCAAAGCCGCGGCGCAGTTGGGTTGGATTGATGAAGAAAAAGCCATGATCGAATCGCTTACCGTCATAAAACGAGCCGGTGCGGATATCATCATCACATATTTCGCTCCACAGATGGCAAAATTACTTAATAAGTGAATATTTCTTTTCATGAATTGATGATCTTTTTTTATTACGGTCTGCGTAATTGACAAATTAAGAAGGATAATAAGATTGGGAAAGTCAGAAAAATTGCTGGTAAGCAAATTAAATATGATTGCCTGGGAAGTGACGCGCAGTTGTAATTTAAACTGTGTTCACTGCCGGGCTGCCGCCAATTGCGGGCCGTATCCGGGAGAACTTTCCACTAATAAGTGCTTTCAACTTCTCGATGAAATTGCCGCCATATCCTCGCCGGTAATAATTCTTACCGGTGGCGAGCCGCTTCTGCGGCCGGACATCTTTGAGATTGCGACGTACGGAACTAACAAAGGGTTACGGATGGTCATGGCAACTAACGGCACTCTGGTTAATGCGGTAACGGCAAGGAAAATGATTGTCAGCGGGATCAAAAGAGTCAGCATCAGCATAGACGGCAAGGATGCTGCAAGCCATGACGCGTTTCGGCAGGAAAAAGGCGCGTTTGCCGGAGCGATGGCGGGAATTGATGCACTAAAAGTTGCCGGAATGGAATTTCAAATCAATACTACCATCACCACGGCCAATCTTGGGCAAATTAAAGATATTCTGGAACTGGCCAAAAAGTTGGGTGCTGCCGCGCATCATATTTTTTTGCTGGTACCGACAGGAAGAGGAAAAGATCTGGCAGCGCAAGCCATCACCGCAGCTGATTATGAGGAGACCATGCTGTGGTTCCATAAAGAGAGCGCGGATTGTTCCATTCAACTCAAAGCTACATGCGCTCCGCATTACTTCCGTATTCTGCATCAGAATAAGTTCAAGTGCGAAGAACCGAAGAAGAAACAAGGTGGCCACTTTCATGAGTCCACGCGAGGTTGCCTGGGTGGAATCTCCTTCTGCTTCATTTCGCATGTTGGCCAGGTGCAGCCATGTGGTTATCTGGAGTTGGATTGCGGCAATGTGCTCAAACATAGTTTTTCCCAAATTTGGGAAAAATCAGCAGTGTTTGGAAATTTACGCGATCTGACTAAGTATGGCGGCAAGTGCGGCAAATGCGAATTTATCAAAGTATGCGGCGGCTGTCGGGCGCGGGCGTTTGAGGCAACTGGTGATTATTTGGCAGAAGAGCCGTTGTGCTTATACCAACCAAAAGGTTGAAAAAACAAAATTGAATAGAGTAATGAATGGATGATATCGACAAAAAAATATTAAATATTCTGCAAAAGGAATTTCCGCTCACGGAGCGGCCGTTTCAGATAGTTGCCGAAAAGTGCAACATAAGCGAAGAAGAAGCTCTGTCCCGCATTCAAAAGATGAAAGATAAGGGCATCATTCGCCGGATCGGTGCGGTATTTGACGGCGCAAAATTGGGACGCATCAGCACGCTTTGTGCCGCGCGTGTGCCTCAAGATAAACTTAAAGAATTTGTCAGTGCCGTAAACGCTAACAAAGGAGTAACTCATAATTATCTGAGGGATAATGAATACAACGTCTGGTTTACAATAAATGCGGCAACCGCGCAGGTGTTGGAATTATTCCTTTCAGATTTGAAAAAGAAGACCGGTGTTACGGATATTCTGGATATGCGGGCTGTAAGGACATTTAAGATTAATGCCACTTTTGAGGTATAACTTTAAATTCTTTTTATAAACTAACAGGGAGACGAAGATGGAAACAAATGGCCTTAGCTTTGCAGCACTGCCGCAAACAGCAATTAGAATTATAACAGCGCCGTCAGAGTATTTCCGCGAGATGCCCAAATCAGGTGGATTCCTCGAACCAATTATCTTTGTCGGCGTTATGGGATTTGCTGCCGGTATCATCCTGGCTATTTGGAGTTTGCTGGGGTTTGGTTATGGCGGTCAAGCTCCACCGGGGTTGGCAGCAATTTTTTTATCAATTATTTATCTGCCTGTTATTTTTATAATTGCAATCTTTATCGGCGCAGCCATTTTGTTTTATATCTGGAAATTGATGGGATCGACACAGAACTATGAAGTATCCTACCTGTGTATGGCTTCCCTGACGGCTTTAGCGCCTATTGCCGCATTAATAGAAGTAGTTCCTTATGCCGGTACAATTCTATCTTTTGCCATTGGGGTTTATTACATTGTTATTGTCAGCAACGAAGTGAATCACATCCCTGTTCGTAAAGCTTTGCAGATTTTCGGTATAATTGGCGCAATACTGACAATATTTTTGCTTTATTCGGAATGTTCAGTTCGAAACAGGTACGCAACACCAGAGCAAGTTAGGAAGGCGGCGGAGGAAACGTCCAGAGAATACCAGTTGTATCTTGAAGAAGCCAGAAAGCAAACTGCGCGCAATCGGTAGCATTCAATAAAGAAAGTAAAAAAGTAAGGGTTACTGTGAAAAACTATGAAAAAAGAAAACAAACATCCGCTTCTGGCTCTGGTCGACGGTAGCAATTATATTTATCGCGCTTTTTATGGAGTGCCGCTTCTGACCAATTCCAAGGGGTTTCCCACTAATGCTATTTACGGATTCACCAATATGCTGCTCAAGCTTGTGCGCGATCTTGCGCCTGATTATATAGTTGTCACTTTTGATCTTAAAGGTCCCACAACGCGTCATGAGGAATTCACCGATTATAAAGCAACCCGCAAGCCAATGCCAAATGATCTTATCCCGCAGATACCTTTCATTAAAGAAGTTGTCAGCGGCTTTTCCATCTCTGTTTTAGAAAAGCAGGGAACAGAGGCGGACGATATTATTGGCACGCTGACAATGCAGGCAATCGCGAAGGGCTGGCGGACAGCCGTAATATCGGGGGACAAGGATTTGATGCAGCTGGTGGGTGATAATGTCACCATGATTGATTCGATGAAAGATAAAACCTATGATGTGGCGGCGGTGAAGGAACGCTTTGGAGTAGGGCCGGACAAAGTGGTGGAGATTTTAGGCCTGATGGGCGATGCGTCGGATAACATTCCCGGTGTGCCGGGAGTCGGCCCGAAGACGGCGCAAAGGCTGATTGAAGAATATGGAACGCTGGAAAATGTACTGCAAAACGCTGAAAATTTAAGAAACCTCAAACTGCGCGAGACTATGCGGACTTATGCCGATCAGGCCAGGTTAAGCCATCAGTTGGCAACCATCCGTAAGGATATTGAACTTGATTTTGATCTGCAGGACGCTGCAAGCAGAGAGCCGGATAAAGAGGTGCTGGCAAAGCTATTCAGCGAATTTGAGTTTTCCTCTCTTTTACAACAAATCAAACGGGATACACAAAAAGCGGAAAAACCGGCGAAACCCTGTCAGATAGTTGATCAACAGGAATCGCTGCAAAGACTTGTTTCGTGTTTGCAGGAATGCAAAAAAGCAGCTTTGGAATTCATCTGGGGAAATAATCCACCAATAGATTTAATCGGCATGAGTGTAAGTACAGGCAACGATGCTTTTTACATGCCCCTGGGGCATACAACCATACAGGCACAATTGCCGGTGGCGGAAGTATTTACCGCACTTGCGCCTGCACTATCCAGCGGTAAAATAGATAAATATATTCATGCTCTCAAAGCAGCGCTTGTCTCTCTTGGGAATTATGGTGTGGATATTCAAAGTGGAGACGACACAATGCTTGCGGCCTATTTATTAAATCCCGCCAAGCATTCTTATGAAATTGACGAGTTAGCCTGGGAATATTTGCATGAGCAGGTTCCCACGCCAAAAGATATTGCCGGGGGCAAAGGCAAAGCCTACCCTCTCAATCTGGTACCTGTTGACAAAATGGCGGAATATGCCTGCGCGCGGGCAGATGCCGTATTTGCTCTTGTTCCCATCCTTGCCGAAAAGCTAGCCCAGATTAATTCTGTCGATCTTTTCCGGAAGGTGGAAATGCCTCTTCTGTATGCGCTTGCCGCGATGGAAAAAAAAGGCGTACTGGTGGATACGGTTCTTTTAAAACAGATGTCTGAAGAGTTGGGTCAACTTCTATCCATCTCGGAAGAAAAAATATTTCGTCTGTCCGGAGAGAAGTTCAATATTAATTCTCCCAAACAATTGCAGACAATTCTTTTTGACAAGCTTAACCTCCGCAAAGGCAGGAAAACCAAGGATGGGTTCTCTACCGATGTTGATGTTCTGACAGATCTTGCCAAAAGTCATGAGCTTCCCGCGGAGATTCTGGCCTACCGTAGCCTTGCTAAGCTTAAATCCACTTATGTTGATGCGCTTCCCGCGCTTATCGATTCTCAAACAGGCCGGATTCATACGTCCTACAACCAGACTGTCGCGGCCACAGGAAGGCTCTCAAGTTCTAACCCCAATTTGCAGAACATTCCCATCCGCACGCTTGAAGGCAAAAGAATCCGTCAGGCTTTCATCGCTGCTCCCGGCTCATTGCTGATTTCTGCTGATTATTCCCAGATTGAACTGCGGGTACTGGCGCACCTATCGGAGGATGAAGCGCTCATTGATGCCTTTGCCGCGGATATTGATATTCACAGCCGGACGGCATCAGATATTTTCGGTGTCTTCCCGCAAATGGTAAGTGAAGATATGCGTCGTCAGGCCAAGGTCATTAACTTCGGTATCCTGTATGGTATGAGCGCGTTTGGACTTGCCAAGGAACTGGGAGTGTCTAATAAAATTGCCCAGGTCTATATAGACGGCTATTTTCAGCACTACAAAAAAGTGCGGACATATCTGGATGGCATTCTGGAAGGAGCCCGCCGTGATGGTTTTGTCTGCACGCTGCTCAACCGACGCCGCTATCTGCCCGAATTAAAAAGCCAGGTGCCTGCCGTGCGCCAGTTTGCCGAACGCATGGCCATCAACACGCCCATTCAGGGCACTGCCGCCGATCTGATCAAAGTAGCCATGGTCAATATTGATCATTTGCTTACAAAAAATAATCTATCCGCCCGTTTGATTATGCAGGTGCATGATGAGTTGATTCTCGAAGCGCCGGTTAAAGAAAAAGAAGAAGTCATGCAGCTTGTCAAAAAAGAAATGGAAGAAGTGATCAAACTCAAAGTGCCATTAAAAGTTGAAATTGCCTCCGGCAAAAACTGGGACGAAGCACACTAATTACCCTTCAACAGTAAATATTTCTTCCTGAACTACACACTTCGTCAATCTTCGTAAAAATGCATGATTTCAATCAGCAATACACACAATTCAAGCCCGATGACACTATACTTTAGTCTAATGTGGTGCACTTTGAACTGGAATTCACATGGCAATATTTTCTTGACATACAAGCGCGGCTTCCCTATGCTCACTTGCAATGAAAGCAAGGTCTTATCAAAAATAATTCCCAAAACTCTGGAGGAAATATTTGCGATTGACGGATAAACAATATGTGGGCATGGCCTGGGCCGCCTGGGCGCTGCTGTTCATCGCAGTGGCGGGTATAATGCTTGCCGGCGGCCAGCGGACAGTGGTGCCGACCTACCGCATAGCGGCCATCAACTGGATCGACGGCAGGAATCTTTACGAAGGGCTCGGCGTGGGCGGATTCATGTATCTCCCGCAGAGTGCGCTCCTGTTTATTCCTTTTGCGCTGCTGCCGGAGCTCATATCCGAGGTACTCTGGCGGCTACTGAATATCGCGGTCTTCGCGCTGGGCGTCCGCGAACTCGGTCGTCTTGCCGCCGGCCGGGGCAGGATCAATCTTTTTCCGCTGCTTTCGCTGGTTTCGATTCTAATGGCGTGGTCCTGCGCCCGGAACGGTCAGGCTACCATGATCATGGCGGGTCTCATGATGTTCGCTGTCGCGGACATCTCCCGGGAACGGTGGTGGAGGGCAACGCTCTGGCTGATGCTGAGTGTGGCTTTCAAGCCGCTCTCTATCGTCCTCATCCTTCTGGTGGCGGCCATTGACCGGAAGATGTCATGGCGGGTCGCCGCCGGGATCGCCGCGCTCTTCGCGCTACCGTTCCTGACCCAGCAACCAGGTTTTGTGGCGTATCAGTATGTTGTGTTCCTCCAGAACACGACCACAGCTGCGCATGTAGGGTCGGTAGAGAAAGGATGGACGACCCTCTTTAACGCCCTGACAGTCATCGGCATCACGACGCCTGAGTTGGTTCAGAATCTGCTGCGTCTCGCTGCGGCTGTCGGCACGCTGGTACTCTGCTGGATCAGCCGTCGACGGCACGAGACCAACCGTTCCGCGATCTTTGTCTATACCCTTGCATCATCCTATCTGATTCTCATGAGCCCGCGAACCGAGAACAACACATATGCCATACTCGGCCCGTCGATCGCTGTGTTCATATCATCAGCATGGCTGATAAAGAAACGGATGGTCTCGGCAGTGCTGTTAGGGCTCATGGTCGCTGTTTTGGTCTTCAGCAGACCCATCGAGTGGACACTGATCCCGAACGCGGGAACGAGCTGGGTTGATCCGCTCATGGCGGTCTTCTTCACTTCCCACGTGATCGTGCAGTTATTCGAGAGGCAGGAACAGAGTAACGAAACAAGGTAACCTCGGATGAAAACGAATTAAAACAGAAAACATTCAACGCAGAATGACGCACCATCGTTTCTGGTTCAATATGAAAGATATTTCAGCTTTTTTAGTTTCATCTAAAATAGATGGTTTTTAGCATTTAAACAGATTAGTTTACAGTCTCGGGAGTTTCCGTCTGTAGTCCTTCCTGAAACAAATGACGAATCAAAAATATGGCTGGACAATTTTGGTACTTCGTTGTTAGAATATGTGGAAAAAAGAGGAGGGCTTAATACCGAAATGGAAAGTTTAATCGCTAAAGCAATTCAACTTCAATATCAACCGGTGGCTCTTCTCTGGTCAAATGAAAAGCCGCAGGGCGCCATGCAGTTTGCTGAGAATAAATGGGGCTGTGTGATGTGGCTTGCCGCTGCCGCAGCCAAAGGAAAGAGCGCCGTCGCGGATGCAAAAACATTTGGCTGCTTCGGTGGTGGAGTTGGTCTTGGTTTCGGCAATCAGTATAAAAATTTCCCCGGCGGCGAAGAAGGCTTTTGTCATTTTTTATCTACTGGCAATGCGTCAAGGGAAGGCGGCCCGGAACTGGCCGAAAAGATCAAGCCTTACATGACAGCCGAAAGCCATGATCACTTTCTGCATGGCGAGCGCTATATCAAATCACCAGATCTTGTTGAAAAATTTGTCCAAACCTTGCCTATTACGGATATTCCTGAAAAATATGTTGTTTTCCAGCCGCTGGACAAAATTGATCCGGCGCAAGAAAAACCGCAGACGGTCATTTTCTTTGTCAATCCTGATCAGCTCTCCGCTTTGACAGTTCTGGCCAACTACGGACGCGGCGATTATGAAAATGTGATTATGCCTTATGCCGCAGCTTGTCAGACTATGGGCATCTATCCTTACCACGAGGCAAAATCAGCTAGGCCCCGTGCTGTTGTAGGACTTACCGATCTTACCGCCCGCGTTTATATCCGCAAGCAGTTGAATAACCCAAACCTAATGACGTTTGCCGTGCCCTTTGCATTTTTTGAAGAAATGGAACAAAATGTTTCCGGCTCTTTTTTAGAGAGGCATACGTGGCTCAGTTTGTTGTCTGCAAAAGATTAATACCTGGGTTGAATCAAGACGTAGATTCGCTAATCCGGTGGCACTGCCGGAGAAAGGAGTATTCATGGGAACGATACATAAAACAGGTTGCGTCCTCTGCGCACAGAACTGCGGGTTGGAAGTCGAGGTGGAAAATAACCGCATCGTCAAAGTTAAGCCGGATAAATCCAATGTTAGAAGCGAAGGGTATTTCTGCCGCAAAGGGTTAAACATAGCCTATCACCAGCACAATGCCGACCGCCTTCAATATCCTTTAAAGAAGGTGGGTGACAAGTTTGAACGTATTTCCTGGGATCAGGCAATTGATGAGATTGCCGCCAGGCTAAAGAGCATTACAGGCCAGTATGGCCCGCGCTCTTTTGCCTATATGGGCGGGGGAGGGCAGGGATGCCATTTTGAAGCGGCTTTTGGTGTAAGGCTGATGCGTGGCATTGGCTCACAATATCAATACAGCGCTTTGGCTCAGGAATTCTCCGGCGCTTTCTGGGTGTGCGGCAGGACTCATGGACGCCAGACTCTGCACGATCAGCCGGATGTAAACAATACAGACCTACTTTTAGTGTTCGGCTGGAACGGTATGCAAAGCCACCAGATTCCTCAGGCGCCGCGGCAGTTGCAGCGCCTCTCCAAAGATAAAGAAAAAATGCTTATCGTTGTTGATCCCCGTGTTTCAGAAACAGCAAAGCTTGCCGATATCCATCTGCCCATCCGTCCCGGCACGGATGCCCTGCTGCTTAAAGCGATGATTTCCATCATCCTCAAAGAAGGCTGGGAAAATAAATCCTATCTGGAAAATTTCACATCAGGCTTTGATCAGGTTAAATCTCTGTTTCAGGATTATGACGAGCGCGCGGCGGTTGCCGCCTGCAAGCTTGATTTTGATCAGGTGAAGGAAGTTACCCGTCTTTATGCCACGCGGAAATCTTCCCTGCGTTATGATTTGGGCATTTTCATGGGACGCCACAGCGGACTGAACTCTTATCTTATCGTAATTCTGCAGGCCATCTGCGGCAGGCTTTGTGTTGAAGGCGGCAATGTTATTAACGGCCACATGGTGCCCATCGGTTCTCATACCGATGAAAGAAATCCCAAGACATGGCGCACCGTGGCGACTAACTCCTTCCCGGTCTGCGGTTCTTTCCCGCCTAATGTCATGCCGGAAGAAATTATATCTGATCACCCGGAAAGGTTACGGGCAGTTCTGGTCACGGGCTCCAATCCACTTCGTTCGTATGCGGATACGACAGCCTATGAACAGGCCTTCAAACGTCTTGACCTTCTGGTTACAGCGGAAATAGCGATGACGGAAACGGCGGCTCTTTCCCATTACGTCTTGCCCTCTCGTTCCGGTTACGAATCATGGGATGGGACCTTTTTCCCCATGACCTATCCGGGTATCTTCTTCCAGATGCGCAGGCCTATTGTTGAGCCGGAAGGCGAACCTTTGGAGCTGGGCGAAATCCATCTGCGTATAGCCGATAAGATGGGTTTGGTTCCGCCGATTCCCGATATTCTTTATAAGGCAGCAGAAGAAAGCCATGCCGCTTTTGCCCAAGCACTTATGGAATATGCCATGACAGAACCAAAAGCCTTAAAGAGCATGCCTTTTATTTTAGGAAAAACTCTGGGAAAGGTGCTGGGTTCTGTTCATCTGGCAGCCCTCTGGGGAATGCTTGCGGTATCGCCCAAATCCTTCCATGAAGATGCCGCCAGGGCTGGATTTAAGCCTGGAGCAACTTTGGGCGAGGAAATATTTGGGCAGATTATGGATCATCCCGAAGGTATCTGGGTGGGCAAGGTTGATCCCGAAAAAAACATGGCAGAGCTCAAGACAGAAGACGGTAAAATAAATCTCTTTATTCCTGAACTGCAGGATGAATTGAAAAATGTTGATGCGCAAAAAGAAGAAGCGGCGCTGGTGATGCCTCGTGAATTTCCTTTGATTCTGATGGCGGGCAGGCATATGTCCATGAATGCCAATACGCTGATGCGCGATCCGGCCTGGAACGAAGGTAAACGAGTCTGCACACTTGCCATGCATCCTGCCGATGCAGAATCCTTGAAATTGAAGGATGGTCAGCAGGTTCGGGTGACAACAGAGGCCGGTTCCGAAGAAATCGAACTGGAGATTACAGACACGGCAAAGCAAGGCCATGTTGTCATCCCTCATGGATTTGGTATGGTTTACAACGGCAAGAAATACGGGGCGAATGTGAACCGCTTGACGAAGAATACTCATCGCGATCAGTTTGGCACGCCGATTCACCGCTATGTGCCGTGCCGGGTAGAGGCTCTCTGATTGTAAAACTACATCATTTTATTGTAAATCCAATCTGGTACTGTTTTTAAAAGCCAGGCGATCAGGCGCCAGCGTTTGGTTATATAGGCATGTTTTTTCTTTTTGACAATCGCTTTGTAAATTTGATTTGCGGCCTTTTGGGCAGTAGATATCCAAAACAAATTATTACCGCGAGACATCGGAGTCTTCACAAATCCTGGTTGTACATCCGTGATAAAAATCGGTTTTCTGGACTTGGTCGCAATGTGGCGCAAACCTTCCAGATAGTTGCAGACAAAAGCTTTGGAAGCGGAATAAGCAGGCGCGCTTCTTTGGCCGCGCAAAGCTGCTATTGATGAAATGCCTACCAGATGGCCGGAACCTTTTTCCAGAAAATGCTGCAAGGAGATCCCTGCAATCAGGGCAAATCCGGTGACGTTGGCATCTATGGTTGCTTTTTCAATGGGCCACTTCAGTTTGGAATTCAAATCCCCACATCCTGCGCTGATCACAACCAGATCAACTCCGCCCATCTCGATTAGCATTTCTTTAAATTTAATTTCCGCATCTTCCGGTTTGCTTATATCAATTTGTTTGATCAATGATTTATTGGACAATTCCTTTTGCAGCTCAGAGAGCAAATCAGTTCTTCTTGCCGCCAGACCAACTATATAGCCATTGCCGGATAATATCTTCGCCAGTTCTTTACCTATTCCGGAGCTGGCCCCCACTACTATTGCTTTCTTTTGCTCCATTTTATCTTCTCCTTGCTGGTTAGATTTGCTGCTTTATACCCATGAATCATAATTTAATTCAACTTGATTGTTCAACAGAATAATTTATGCTTATTGAAGTATAAAATTATTGCCTGCTGTCATCAGGTATGCTAATTTGCTTACAAATTAAATGAAAAATACAGATCCTTATACTTACCTGGCAAGTTTAAATATTGATTCCATGCGTTTTGGTCTGGAGGCAATTACGGCGCTTTTGATGCGCCTGGAAAATCCGCAAAATTCGTACAAGACAATATTGATAGCGGGTACCAATGGCAAAGGATCAACTGCGGCAATGTTAGCTTCGATTCTGCATAGCGCCGGTTATAAGGTTGGTCTCTATACATCTCCGCATTTAATTGACGTTCGGGAAAGAATTGTCGTCAGCGATAGAAAAATCACAAAGAAGGAGTTTAGCCATACAGTTGAAGATGTTAAGCGCAAGCTGGAAAATCAGGTAACATATTTTGAGTTTTTAACGGCCGTGGCTTTTCTGTATTTTCAGAGCCAACAGGTTGATATCGCTGTGTTGGAGGTTGGTTTGGGCGGCAGGCTCGATGCTACCAATGTTTGTAAGCCAATTGTTTCAGTTATCACCAACATTGCAGTGGATCATACAGCTTATCTAGGCAACTCTCTTACAACAATTGCCCGTGAAAAAGCAGGTATCATCAAACAGAATGGAGTTTGTATTACGGCGGCAAAACAAAAAAATGTTTTGGAAGTAGTAAAAAAAGTTTGTCTTGATCGTCGCTCCAAACTCTACTGTCTGGGCAGAGATATAAGAATCAAAAGGCAAAAAGATGGATTTCTAACTTATCATGGCCTTCAACGTAATTTAAAAAATTTGCCGATACCCCTGCAGGGAAGGCATCAGTGTTCCAATGCTGCTTTGGCATTAGCCGCAGTCGAGTTATGTGGCAATAATGGTTTTCAGGTTGATGATGAAGCGATAGGCCAAGGCCTTGCCAATACTCAATGGGCTGCCCGGCTGGAAATTTTGCAAAACGATCCTCTTTTTCTTCTTGATGGTGCTCATAATCCAGCGGGTATGAGGGTTTTATGTCAGGCATTAAAAAGAGATTTTTCTTATCGGCGATTGATTTTTATCTTTGGGGCACTCGCCGATAAAGACTATCGGAAAATGTTGCGAATAATAGCGCCGTTGTCCTCAAAAATAATTGTAACGCAATTAAAAACCGGGCGTGCAGTGCCTGTAGTCGATATGACATACGAGCTAACCAAAATGGGATATCCGGTAATTGTTACCGAAAATACGGGAAAAGCAATTGAGCGGGCACTGGCAATAGCAAATAGGAAGGATTTGATTTGCGCGGCCGGTTCATTATATCTTGCTGGCGAAGTAAAACAAATATTTCCTCAAACCATTTCTTGTGATAAGAGATCTAAAATTGGTTAAGAAAAGGATTATTTATTGTGATTCGAACTATTAAATACAATTTAGTAATAGCATTTATCGCCGGAACCATAGTCTTGTTTTCATGTCCGGGTGTTTTTGCCGCCGAAAATAAAAAAAATGACAATCCCGTGGTTATTGAATCTGAGACAATGGGATATAATAATGTTACCGATGTTTACGATTTTCAGGGCAAAGTTGTCATAACATATGAAGACGGCACTTTAAAGGCTGATGATGTTAAATTTGATAACAAAAACAGTATTGCTACAGCCCAAGGCAACGCATTTTTGAGCATGGGCGCGGATAATATGACCGGCGATAAGATCGTTTTCAATATTGAAAATAAAACGGGAGCTGCATATAACGGTCGGGCATTTTACGCTAAAAACCATTTTTACATTAAAGGCGATAAGATTGAGAAAACAGGGGAAGACACATATTACATCGAGAAACCTTCCGCAACAACTTGTGATGGTGATAATCCGGACTGGCAAGTAGCCGGATCAGAGATGAAGGTAACCATTGAAGGCTATGGTTTGATGAAGGATGCCCGGTTTCTTACTAAAGGTTTGCCGGTTTTTTATTCACCGTTTATTCCTTTTCCCGCAAAAACAAAACGCCAATCAGGATTCCTTTTACCATATCTAGCCTATTCTAAAAATGATGGCATTGATGTGGAGATTCCATTTTTCTGGGCTATTTCACCTCAGTTTGATGCCACTTTTTACCAGGGCTTCATTGAGAAGAGAGGATTTAAAGAAGGTGTTGAATTCAGATATTATCTGGGTGAGAAGTCTTTTGGTACTTTGTACGGCGACTATATGGAAGATGATAAGCATGTTATTGAATCAGTTGATTCCGCAACCAGTCGCGATTGGAATTCAATGCATAAACGCTGGTCTTTCTATCTGAATCACCAGACAGATTTTAATCCCGAATTATATATAAGAACGGATTTACGTCAGGTTTCCGATAAATGGTATTTTAAGGATTTTTCCGCCCATAATTATTATATGGAGCACTATGCTGCAAGTGAAGAAGATCCATTTAAAAAAGTACCTTTTCGCGGAGATGAGTCTCTGCGTTCTCTGGAATCATCAGTCCGCGCGGTTAAAAGCTGGTCAAATTACAATATAATGGCGCTTATAAGTTCAACTGATGATTTTGCGGCTGCCAATAATGACAGAACATTGCAGAAATATCCGGAGATTGTTTTTACCGGCATCAAACAACAGCTTTTAAATACTCCCGTATATTTTGAATTTGCCGGAACTTATGATTATTTTTATCGGGGTGAAGGACAAAAAGGGAATTCTTTTGATTTTTCTCCCACTTTATCTCTGCCATTTAATGTATCACGATATGCTAAAGTAATCCCCCAGATCGCTTTCAAAGAAGTATTTTGGGCTCGTGATGATAATCAGATAGGCATTGGTGACAAAAGTGGTGACAAGGCCATATATAATGCCTCAATAACTGCGAATAGCCAGATTTCCCGAATATTTGACCTTAATTTTTTCAATTGGGAAAAAATACGGCACGAAATTAAGCCGGAAATAAAATATTCTTACATCCCTAATATTAAGCAGGACAATCTCCCCGATTATGTGACCGCGTTAACGCCAGCGATAGACCAGGATATAATTTTGGGCACGAACGTCACAGCGGAACAAAATGCGGTGGCTTGGTCGCTTACCAATACCTTTACGGCGAAATTGAAGGATGAAAAGGGCTCATCCAGCTACCTTGAATTTCTAAGGCTAAAGCTTTTCCAAACTTATGATATCAATGAAGCTAAAAAGGGCATGGAAGGGGTTACCGGCGAAAGAAGGCCTCTGTCTGACATCGGAATTGAATTTGATATTAGCCCTTATAAGTATTTGTCATTTGGCGCACGAAATAAGTACAGCATTTATAACGGTTGGAAAGAAACGAATTATGATCTCAATATAAGCGATTGGCGGGGAGACAAGTTGACCGTTGGTTATCGTTATACCCTAGACTCAATTGAACAAATAAACGTAAGTGTGAAGGCAATGATCACTAAAAACATTGAAGGAATAATTGTATCCAGACATGATCAGTTTAATTCCAGAGTTGTGGAAAATACCGTGGGGGTTGTTTATCGTTCGCAATGCTGGGTTTTAGGATTAGAATATACCAGAAGCACTGACGTCAATAATATAACCGACGACAGATTTTTAGTAAAACTGTCACTGTTCGGACTGCTTGGACCTAATTTTTAGCTGTATTTGTTAGGGGATTCTTCACTCAATCCACAGGCAAAGTTAGTGGGAATCGGCGAGCTCACTCGAGGATATATATCTTAAAATAAGTTGAACATTTTTCTTGACAAATTGAAGGTAATTGCGTAGCTTACACCTTTAAATTTTTTAACAAGTGGTGGGTGGTTTTATTATGAAGACATATTCGGCGAAGGTGGGAGCGACAAATCAAGAGTGGTACATTGTTGATGCTTCCGATAAAATATTAGGAAGGTTGGCAAGCCAAATAGCACTGCGCCTGCGGGGAAAGCATAAGGCTATTTATACTCCGCATGTTGATACGGGTGATTTTATCATTGTGGTTAACGCGGAAAAGATTTCACTTACGGGTAAAAAGTTGACCGATAAGATATATTATTCTTATTCCGGTTATCCTGGTGGTTTGACAGAAACTGCTGCCGGTAAAATGATTGCTGAAAAACCGGAGAATTTAATCCGTATAGCTGTTGCCGGTATGATGCCTAAAAATAATCTGGGACGCAGGATGCTGAAAAAATTAAAAATTTATGCAGGTAATGCTCATCCTCACGAAGCCCAATGTCCACACGTTTTGTCGGTTTAATTACCTGATAATGGAAATTATCTGATCATATTTGATATTTGGAGAACACATGACACAACAACGTTATTATGCAACCGGTAAGAGAAAAAGCGCTATCGCCCGCGTTTATATGAAGGCGGGTAGTGGAAATATTGTAGTTAATAAGAGAAACTATGATGAATATTTTGACCGCCCCAGCTTAAAAATGATTATTAAGCAACCATTTGAAATAACTGGTAAAAAAGATCAGTTTGACTTATACATAAATGTCAACGGTGGTGGAGTGGCCGGCCAGGCGGGAGCGGTCAAACATGGAATTTCTAAAGCCCTCTTGGAGTATGATGCCGAATTGCGAGGTATCCTTAAGAAAGCTGGATTTTTAACTCGAGATGCCCGTATCAAAGAAAGAAAAAAATACGGACAGCCGGGAGCAAGGAAAAGATTCCAATTCTCCAAGCGTTAAATTCATCAACAAGGGAGGCTTCAGGCCTCCCTTTTTTTTGGAGGATTTTTTATGGTAAAGGTAGCAATATTTGGGGCGAGCGGTTATACAGGGCAGGAGTTGACCAGAATTTTGCTGGGACATCCTGATGTTCAACTTGTCGCTGTAACGTCCAGGCGGTTTGCCGGTTTGCCCATAGCAGAGGTGTTTCCATCTTTGTATGGCCTCACTTCTTTAAAGTATCAAAACTCAACACCACAAGAAATAGTCAGTATATGCGATATAGTTTTTCTTGCACTTCCGCATGGTGTGTCTATGGCGATCGCCCCTGTTTTTATTGCCGCAGGAAAGAAAGTTATCGATTTAAGTGCTGATTACCGGTTGCGGGATCTGTCTATTTATGAGGCTTGGTATGCCAAGCACAGCAGTCCACAGATATTAAAAGATGCTGTTTATGGAATTCCTGAACTTTACCGGAATAAAATTACTAACGCAAAACTTATAGCAAACCCCGGTTGTTATCCGACCAGTATTATATTAGGATTGGCGCCGGCTTTAAAAAATAAGCTTTTGGATGTGTCGACGATTATTGCCGATTCAGCATCTGGCGTGAGTGGCGCGGGGCGTGATCCTCAAACCGGATCGCTTTTTTGTGAAGTCGATGGCGGCTTCAAAGCCTACAAAGTCGGAAAGCATCGGCATACACCCGAAATTGAACAGGAACTAGGCGCATTAGCAGGTGAAAATTTTCCTATTACTTTTACACCGCATTTGCTGCCCGTAAAACGGGGAATCCTGAGCACAATTTACGCAACTCTGAAAAAAGATATTACCTTGCCGGAAATATATGCTCTTTATTCTTCTTTTTATGCCGAGGAAAAATATGTGCGGATTTGTCCTGCCGGATCTTATCCCAATATTTCTTCCGTCTGCGGGTCAAATTACTGCGATATCGGTATTGCTGACGATTCTCGGACAAAGCGGATCATTATCATTTCGGCGATTGACAATTTGATAAAAGGCGCGGCAGGTCAGGCTGTGCAAAATATGAATATTATATGTTCTTTTGAAGAAGATGCCGGCTTAAGGACGGCACCACTTTATCCCTGATGAAAGTTGTCTGTAATGCCACAAAAAATATTTAATACAGCCACGCGGAAAAAAGAAGTTTTTCAAACGATAAAAGAAGGTGCTGTCGGAATTTATGTCTGCGGCATTACCGCTTATGATGTCTGCCATGTAGGTCATGCACGCGCGGCAATAGTTTTTGATGTTGCGGTAAGACATCTGAGGTCACGAAGCTATCAGGTTACGTATGTAAAAAATTTTACAGATATTGATGACAAAATTATTGATCGTGCTAAAAAAGAAGGCTTGAGCATTAAGGAAGTTTCCCGGAAATACATTAAGCTGCACGATGAAGACATGGCGGCGCTGGGGGTTATAACTCCCGACGTGACTCCGAAAGCAACTGAGCATATGGAGGAGATGATTGACCTGATCAGCGTTCTTGTGGAAAAAGGTCATGCATACTCAGTGGATGGCGATGTGTATTTTGCAATTAATAATTTTCAACAGTACGGAGGCCTGTCGGGACGTAATCTGGAAGAAATGATTGCCGGTGCGCGAGTGGAAGTCAATGATAAAAAGAAAAACCCGCTGGATTTTGTTCTCTGGAAGAATAGCAAGGAAGGAGAACCTTTCTGGGAAAGTCCCTGGGGCAAGGGCAGGCCTGGTTGGCATATCGAATGTTCCGCGATGAGCAGAAAATATCTTGGGGAAACTTTTGATATTCATGGTGGCGGTGAAGATTTAGTTTTTCCACACCACGAAAACGAAATTGCTCAATCGCAGGCAGCCACAGGAAAGCCACTGGCCAATTACTGGATGCACAACGGTTTTGTCAAGATCAACGCAGAGAAGATGTCCAAGTCGCTGGGTAATGTTTTTCCCATTTGTGATATTCTGAAAAATTACCATCCTGAGGTTCTACGTTTGTTTATGCTCCAGAGTCATTATAGAAGCCCTGTTGATTATTCGGAAAGTTCTTTAGCTGAATCAAGATCCGGGCTTGTCCGTTGTTATACAACATTGCAACTTTTAAAAGAGGCTTTGGGCAAACCGTTCACCGTAGACATTGCCACAAATGAGAAACATTTGGCCTTGCAGCAAGAATACATCAGTAAAATTAAAGATTTGAAAGAAAATTTTGATAGTTCACTGGATGATGATTTTAATACCGCTCAAGCACTGGGTTATGTTTTTGAGGCTGTAAGGTACATGAATAACTTCATGCTTATAGTGAAAAACATGCCTGCTTTAATCAAAATCAATATTCTTGATGAGGCCAAAAAGATATTTAAACATTTTGGGGCAGTACTGGGGATATTTCAGAACGATCCGGATAATTTTTTCAATTTCGACCGTGAAATAGAAATACGCAAGAGGGGTTTGGATGTTGGTGCAATTGAAAGTTTGATCACAGAAAGACAGACTGCCCGCTTAGCGAAAGATTGGACTAAAGCAGATGTCATAAGACAACAGTTGGCAGGGCTCCATGTTGTCCTGAAAGACACCGCAAATACTACCAGCTGGATAATTGAATAACTAATATCATTTTTGCTGCCTTAAACTAACTTTAAAAAATAATTATACCATGTCGGGGTTGTGCAAACGATTGAAGATTAAAGACGAAATGGTATGGTTTAAACTAGTGATGTTTTTCTGCGTATTTCCAAAATATATTGATAATATTAATTAAAATGATATAGTAATAACATTGTCTCCAAAATTGAGAGGAATTTTATGAAAAAATTAGCAAATAAGTGGCCGTATTTGGTTATTATTCTTTTGGGGCTATTTGTCCTTGTGGGGCCTTATCACGACAGCAGGGTTTCTGCATTGGATAAAGGAATATACAAGGATATTAAAATTTTCAATGAAGTATTCGATATGGTCAAGAAAAACTACGTTGAAGATGTTGATTCATCTGTTTTAATTCAGGGTGCAATCAATGGAATGATCAAATCACTTGACCCACATAGCACGTTTATGACACCGGAAATTTACAAAGAGCTGGAAGTGGAGACGCAAGGGCGTTTTGGCGGCATTGGTATCGAAATAACGATATTGAAAGACGTTTTGACTGTTGTTTCACCAATCGAAGATACGCCGGCATTCAATGCCGGAATTAAATCAGGCGACCAGATTATAAAAATAGATGGCAAGTCCACAAAAGATATTAACATCATGGAAGCAGTAAAAAAAATGCGTGGGCCTAAGGACACGAAAGTCACGCTTACTATTATGCGGGAAAATATGGTCAAACCCAAGGACTTCATACTGACTCGCGCTGTAATTCAGGTAAAGAGTGTCAAATCTAAGACGTTTGCAGATAACATCGGTTATATACGTATAGCATCCTTCCACGAGAGAACAGCTGATGATGTGCGTAAAGCACTTCATGATTTAGGTGAAAAGGATCGTCCCATAAAAGGGTTAGTTTTGGATTTAAGAAATGATCCGGGTGGACTTCTTGTCCAAGCAATTGAGGTTTCTGATATGTTTCTTAAAGCGGGTGTTATTGTTTCGACACGTGGCCGCACAAAAAATATGGAGACAAAAGCAATAGCTAAGAATGATGGTAATGAAATAGCCTGTCCCATAGTTGTTTTGGTCAATGAAGGCACAGCCAGCGCCGCCGAAATTGTTGCCGGAGCTCTGCAGGACAATGGCCGTGCGTTGATTATTGGCACTAGGACTTTTGGTAAAGCATCGGTGCAAACAGTAATTCCGCTGGAAGATGGTTCTGCTCTTAAACTGACCACCGCGCGCTATTATACTCCTAAAGGACGCTCCATTCAGGCAGAAGGAATCAAACCTGATATTATCGTTAAATATGTGAGACCCTTGGAAGATACGGATAACAATCAATGGGAAGATCGACTCAGAGAGAAAGATCTTAAGGGCCATATAAAACCGGCGAAAGAAGACGGGACAAAACTTGATGAAGAAGTTGTTAAAGATATCAAGGATCCCTCTGATGTAGCCCAGGATAACCAACTCAAGACGGCCATTGATATCTTGAAGAGTTGGGAGATAATGAAAAAGAATTTAAATAGTTAAATTATTACTGATACCATTTCACTTTCTTTGGCTAACTTTGTTGGTCCCGCTTTTGGCGGGATCGGCTTCCTCAATCACTCCGCAAGTGTGATCTGAGGAGCCTCCTCCTTGCCGCAGCTTAGGCTGGATAGTTCAACTAGCAAATCCCAAATAACTGCGTTTGGGAATTTGAGGTTCACTACCGCCTCGTTATCCTTTGAAATCGAAATGGTATGAAGAAAGGACAATTGAAAAAATTGGCCAAGAAGTCCAAAAAAAACTTTTCTACGAATTTTGTTATAACGCTTATTGTTATATCGGTCGCGGCCATTATTTATGCGGTGCTATTCCAAGAGGAGTCTGTGAATGTAAGGCCGCCGAAAACTATAAATAAGCAGGTGGAACCGCCGAAAGTAATACCGCCAAACGTTCGAAAAGAGGAGCCTTTAATAGAAACTCCCGTGACTCAAAAAACAGAACCGATAAAACAAAAAGAAAAGATAGTTATTGCTAAAATTGAAAAGATTCCTCTGCCTTACAAACAAATATCCATAATCATTGATGATATCGGTAATGATTTGGGGCCAGTTCGAGAGCTTTTGAAAATTGATGCTGAGATAACGTTTGCAATTCTTCCTCTTTGCAGTCATAGCCGGGAGGCTGCGGAAATACTACATAAAGCGCACCGCGAAACGCTTTTGCATCTTCCAATGGAACCTAATGCATATCCCAAAGAAAGACCTGGTGACGGAGCTCTTTTCACAGCCATGAATAGTGAAGAGTTAATATTTCAGCTGGAGAAAGATCTTGCCTCAGTACCTTATGTTTCCGGCGTCAACAACCATATGGGCTCTAAATTCATGGTTGATGAAGACAAGCTGGTTCTTGTTTTTAATAAGCTGAAGAAAAAGAAGTTGTTTTTTGTTGATTCGCGCACTACTGCCGGTACTAAAGCTTCTGCTGCTGCGGAAAAAGCAAATATACAGATGGCTTCGCGCAAAATTTTCCTTGATAACGATCGTGATTATAATGAGATTTATAAGAGACTGCTGGAACTCACCAAGGATAGTTCTGATTTATCTTCGTTGATAATCATTGGTCATCCACATCCGGAAACTATCCGTGCGATTAAGGATGCCAGCAAAGTATTAAAGCAGAACGGTATTTTAATTGTTCCGGTATCCAAGTTAATTAAGGGGAAATCTTTCAGTGGTTCTTCATAGTCTGATAGTTTTTTCCAAAATCTTATCTTTAAATGGGACTGATTATTCAATATGACAAGAAAAAAAATTTATTTTATTATTACCTCGCTTGTTTTTTTCACATCTATTAGTGGGTGTGTTTCGTTTTCATCAGTTTCACAATCACGTGTCCCATCAGCTGAAAAATATTCGGCAGATGCGGCTTATCATTATTCCCTTGCTGTACTTCTACATCAGGAAGGTAATCTTGAGGATGCCGCGATCGAATTGGAGCAGGCAATTACAGCTGATCCTGATTCTATATTTCTTATCACCGAACTTGTCTCCCTGTATTCAGAGAAAGGCGATTTCAAAAAAGCAATTCCTCTGGGGGAAGATACGCTGGCAAAAAATGAAAACAATAATGATCTCCATATGATTATGGGTGGTATATATCTACATCTTCGTGAATATAAGAAATCGATTAAGGAATATAATAAAGTAATCGAACTTAACCCGAACAAGCTGATTGCTTATCTTTATCTGGCAACAATATATGCCGAAGAAAAGAATTACAGCAAAGCCGAAGAGACCTTCAAGAAAATGCTGCAAATTTCCCCTGACAATATAATGGGTATTTATTATTATGGTAAAGTATTGGCAGAAATGAACAGATTTGAAGATGCGGAAAAGATGTATAAGGAAACTATTTCTTTGAGACCTGATTTTGAATCAGTAGTTTATGATCTGGCCGCGTTGTATGAAAAGCAGAAAAAAATCGATCAGGCTATTAAAGTGTACAATGATTACTTGAAGATAAATCCAGCGCGGATAAATCTTAAGGCAAAAATAGCAGAGCTTCTGATTAAAGACAAAAAATTTGAGCAGGCCCAAAGAGAATATCAGGATGTTTTAAAATCTGATCCTGACAATCGCGAAGTCAGAATTGCGCTTGGTCTTTTGTATTACGAAATACGCCGGTTTGATTTAGCCATAAGCGAACTTTCAGCAGTTTTAATAAAAGATGAAACAGATAGCAGGATTCGTTATTTGCTGGCTAATGCTTATGAAGAAAAAGGCGATAAAAAATTGGCCATCGCCGAATATCAGAGAATGCCTGCCTCATTTGAGTTATACGCCAATGCTCAAATTCATGCTGCGATGATTTTTAAAAAAGACGGTAAAATCTCTGAAGCTATTGAGGTAATAAAAGAGTCTGTTAAAAAGAAAGGTGATCAGCCGTTACTTTATCTTTATTTGTCTTCTCTTTATGAAGAAAACAAAGAAATGGATTTAGCTGAAAATGTTTTGCGTGAAGGGATTAAGGTTTTACCCAAGAGTGTTGATTTGCATTACGCGATCGGTGTAATTTTTGAAAAGACAAACCGTTTTGAGGAAAGTCTTACGGAAATGCAAGCTGTATTGAACATTGATCCGGATAATGCTGAGGCTCTTAATTTTATTGGTTATAGCTATGCTGATAGAGGCATAAATCTTGATGAAGCTGAAAAAATGATCGTTAAAGCGCTGAAAATAAAGCCGGATAATGGTTATATGATTGATAGCCTAGGTTGGGTATATTTCAGGCAGAATAAACTGGATAGCGCCTTAACAAATTTAAAGAAAGCTATGCAACTTCTACCCGATGATGCCAATGTGATAGAGCATCTTGGAGACGTTTATTCAAAAATGGGTAAAACAAAAGAAGCTCAGGAAATGTATAAGCGAGCGCTCAAGATTGATCCTAAAAGCAGTTCACTTCAAAAAAAGATCGAAAATGTAATAAAGAAAAAAAACAAATAAAAATTTAATTCTATAATATTTACAAGAAAGATTTCCCATATGGATGGTAAATTAATCATCGTGCCTCAGATAGCATTGTTACTATTGCTTCCATGGTTGATTTGCGGATGTGTGCAACATTCAATAGTTCATTTGGATGTTCCATCCGATAAACATTTTGTAGTAAATTTGGGCGAAGTTACCCAAGATAAAACTTTGAGCGCATTAGCGCAGATAGATTTGTCAACAAAGCAGGGCTATCAAACGGTAAGGGCGGCATTACTAATCAGGAAGCCATCATACTTAAGGTTGGAACTGCTTCCGGTAATCGGAACGCCGGATTTTTTTCTTGTAGCGACGCCCTTTGAAATTAGTATCTTTATCCCCTCTCGAGGTGAGTTTTATCGCGGAAAACCGACGGCTGAAAATCTCGCCAAGTTTTTGTCATGGGATTTCAATATTGAAGATATAGTAACAATTCTGTCAGGTGCTTATCCAACTTTACCGGAAAAGGATATATCTAGCCAAAGTCATCGAGACGGTAATTTTCAGCGGATAGAAATGAAAGCACAATCAGGAAGTTCACAAACCATCTGGATTGGTGAAAAAAACAGATTATTAAAATATATTCGCAAGAATGAATCCGGCAAAGAAATTTATCAGGTGCATTATGAAGATTATGAACAGGGAAGTTTTATTGCCGGGAAAATTACCATTAAAATGGCGGACGGTTTAAACTCTATATCTGTAAAATATTCAAGTCTTAAAATAGAAACATCAGCAGATTTATCAATTTTTGAACTGCCTGTACCGGAAGGCGTGAAAACAATTTCCCTGGATTGACTAACGAATAAGCAAAAGGGAGCAACACGCCCCCTTTTTATTTGGTATATTGCTGCTTATAGATTATTTGATTTCTTGCAGTTTTGAACGCGCAATGCGCGCCTGGTTTGTATTCGGAAAGTCTCTAATTACCTGTTGTAAAATTAACTTGGCACTGGTTTTATCATTGAGCTTCTGGAAAGATAGTCCCTGTTTCAGCAAAGCATAAGGAACCTTATTTCCTTTCGGATAATTTTTAGCTACTTTTTCGTATTCCAAAATCGCCTGTTCGTAATTTTTTTCAAAAAAATAACATTCACCAATCCAGAATTGAGCATTACCGGCATACTCTGTATCAGGGAAAGCAGTTAGAAAGTTTTTAAATTCAGTTCGCGATTTATCATAATGACCGTCTTTAAATGTCTGATAAGCCTCCGCATAAATAGCTTCTTTACTAGTAGGTTCTTTTGCTGAAGCCGAATTACTTGAGGTCTTAATCCCTTTATCGTAACCATTACTTGCAGAATCTTTTTTGCCGATTTCTAGAAAGTTTTCAATAAAGTTGACTTTCAGAGCAATGTTATCAAGTCTATCCTTTAACTCATCTAACCTTTTGGTGTCCCGTGCAGAATCCTTTTTTAATGTTTCCAGTTGGCCTCTTAATTGCTGGATAGCTTCCCGCAAATCGCCCAAGTCTGCTGCCGAATTAGCCTGCCCTTTACTCATTGAATTTACAGTTGAAGAATTTTTCTCCTGTTCCTTTTTCAATGTTGTCAGTTCGGTATCTAGCGCTGCTAGTCTTTCTTCCATCTTCTGGTTTAATTCCGACCGTACTGCTTTCAAATCCTGAGAAGTAGCGCAGCCGGCAATCGTAAAGACCAAAATCAGTAAAAAAAGATTAAAAGAATTTTTCAATTCCATCACCTCTCCAGTTATTAGTGAAACTCAAATCCCGCAAGCGCAGCGTCATTGGTAAGTTGTAATCAGACCCAAGCTTCAGAAACAGAGTGTACCCTGAATAACCTAAATACCCTGAAGGGCACTATATGGTCACCATGGGGGCATCTGCGACGCTGAAGCTTGCAGGTCGAATTATCCCGCGCAGCGGATGTTATGATACCCCAAAAAATTGATCGGGGTTTCATAACAGCGATCATTTACCATTAACAGCAAAGTGAGCACGTCTGTTTTTTGCCCAAGCATCTTCATCATGCCCGGGATCCAATGGACGCTCTTCACCATAGCTAATTGTTATTATCTGCGATGTTTTTACACCGAGATTAACAAGATATTTCTTTGCTTCCTGAGCTCTTCTTTCTCCTAGAGCCATGTTGTATTCCGCAGTTCCTCTTTCATCGCAATATCCCTCAATGGTAATCTTGGCAGCGCCCTTTTTCAGTAATATATCGGCATTTGCCTTCAGAATTTCCCGGGCATCAGGACGAATGGAGGATTGGTCAAAATCAAAATTGATGTCACGAATACTAACCTCAGTTGTTGTAGCAGGCTCTGCTTTAGCTGATTGTTCTTGCAAAACCGGTGTGGGGGCTGCTTGTTCTTCTGCCGCCGGAGCTTTCTGTTCCTGTACGGTCTCATCCTTAACTATAGTATTTTTCTCCGCGCAACCCGTAATAAAAGCCGCGCTGAAGGCTGTTAAAACCAAAAATACAATTAATGTCATGTTCTTTTTCATTATACTTCTCCTTTCTCAATGTTTGATTATAAAGGTTGTTATGATCTAGAAATATTTTGTTGTGTTGAGACATAAACACAATTAACCTGTTGTCGTCAAGAAAAATCATTTAAAACGGGGTGACCATGAAGGCATAAGTGAGCTATTGGCTCTTTCTATAAGTACCCGGATATTTAACCCATTTGCATTCATGATACAGATTTTATTTTTCGAGTTTATTTTGGAACTATACGCAATTTGCCTGCCGGAAGGTGACCATGACGGATATTCGTTTTTGGCATTATCAAAAGTAAGTTGTAAAAGGTTATTTCCTTCCTCATCTATTGAAAATATTTGAAATTTTCCGTTTACAAGCCCTTCATAAGCAATTCTGCCACCCCTTGGCGACCAGCTGGGAGAAGTATTGTAATTACCTTCAAAAGTTATTCTTTTTGTATTATTTCCATCGACATCCATGATGAATATTTGCGGCGAACCGGAACGATTGGAAACAAAAGCTATTTTCCCCCCGTCGGGTGACCATGTAGGGGAAACATCAATGGAATAATTGTGGCTTATGCGCTTGAGCTTCATCGTGTCTATTTCCAGAATATAGATCTCCTCATTACCGTCCTTGCTTAGAGTCAGCAATAACTTATTTCCATCCGGTGAGAAAGAACCGCATAAGTTAAGTCCTTCAAAAGAAGCCATTTTTTTATCATTGCCATTTCTCAAATCGCGTACATATATTTCCGGACGACCATCCCTGTAAGATGTAAAGGCCAGATACCTTCCATCTGGAGACCAGCGAGGTCCAATTACAATGCTTTTATGGTTAGTTACATTCTTTATCTCGGAGCCGTCATAGTTGATGGTACAAATGTCAGCATCTGATTTATTTTTAGATACAAAAGCAATTTTGGTATTAAACTCACCTTCGTCGCCGGTTAGGGTAAACAGTATATCAGAAGCAACCATTCGAGCGACTTTTTTGAGTTCATTATTTTTCGAGTTATATTTTTTACTAAATAGAAGTTCTCCACGGGTGACATCGTAGAGGCGGCTCTCAACAAATATCTCGTTGTTAATTTTGGTTATATTACCACGGAGCAAGTAGTCTGCTCCAATCATTGCCCAATTCGGAAAGTAAATATTTTCAGCGGCTGCGACCATACTGAGATCTTTGTCTTCTAAAAAGCTTTTTTTGTTCAAAATATTAAATATGCCGGTCATGCTAAGATAATTCTTAATTTCATCGGCCATGGCGATACCAGATTCTGTTGTTTTTTCAGTTGAAGCGGTTGGTGGCTGTAAATCGCAAATCGCGATAGGAAATTGTTGGAATGATGGTGCATCAATATCAATATAAATTTTGGCTGCGGCACTGCTGCTGAATGTCAGATATGCGCATAAACAGAATACTAAAACAGTTACTTTGCTGATTATTTTCATGTGAAAGTTAATGCCTCTCTTATTTTTTTGAGCGCAATTCTGATGAAGGAAAGCGTACGCCGATTTCAGTATAATGGTCCATCATTCCTTCCGGAAATGGAGGAAAAGGCATTGATTTCTGAACAGCTTTCATGGCCGAATCATCGAAGTAGATGTTACCTGACCGTTTTTCAAAATTGAGCCTTTCCACGCTGCCATTTCTCAAAATTTTGACTTCAATGATTGTCTCGACATTATCCTTCGGCCACAGTGCCGATGGTAAAGTCCAATTTCTGTGAATTATTGACTGAATAAATCCAGCATATTCATTTAAGCGCGAACTTCCTTGAGCGTTTGCTTTGGAGGCAGGTGAGGTTGCCGATGATTTTAATGCCGGTATTGCCTGTGGTGTTGTATTCTCTTTTTGCCGGAGGGCGCTTATAGCTTTTTCAACTGTAAGCCTACTGGTCTCTTCTTTTTTTACAGGCGTTAAGGAAAGCCCGCTTACTTCCTTTTTAACTATGGTGGAACTTGTAACTTCGTTGTGTTGCAGAAAGTCACTTAGCTTTGATTCGTCTCTTGCGGGTATCATGACTTCGGGGCCAACTAGCTGAACAGAATATGCCTGCCCAAAAGTTAAATGCCGCGAAGTTGAAGGGATGGCAATAGTTATAGTGCTTATGACAATTAGGTGGATTGTCAGAGAGAGAATGATCATTTTGAAGATGTTGCCGTTTTCGCCGCGCGAGCCGTTGTTAAACGTCTGTGGCGTCATTTAAAAGCCTCTGGTGGTTCTGTTATCATTCCGAGTTTGTCGACGCCGGCTTTGCGTATTTCGGACATTACTTCGACAACAAATCCGTAAGGAACGTTTTTGTCAGCGCGCAGAAAAACCTCTCGATCGATTCTACTTGCAAATATAGCTTCAAGTTTGGCATTGAGTTCGCTAAGTTGCATCTTAGTTTTATTCAAGTATATTTCTTTGGCGTCACTGATAGTCAGCACAAGTTTTTCTTCAGTGACATCAACACTTTTTGATTTGACACGAGGCAGATTCACATCAATGCCCATGGAAAGCATTGGCGCTGTAACCATGAAGATGATCAAGAGCACAAGCATAACGTCTACTAAAGGCGTGACGTTAATCTCGGCCATAGTTTTGTTAGGGTTGTTTCTTCTGTGTAAACCGCGCATAGTTGTTGTATTCCCAAGTTTTTATTTATGGACAAGATACCGTTCTACAATATTTAAAAATTCAGCGGCAAAATTATCCATTTCCTGAACCATGTTTTTGGACTGATTTAAAAAGTAATTATAGAAAATAACCGCAGGTATTGCCGCGGCAAGACCTGCAGCGGTAGCGATTAGAGCTTCTGAAATACCGGGAGCTACAACGGCAAGGGTTGCCGAACCACGTGCTCCAATCCCTTTGAAAGTATCCATAATGCCCCATACTGTACCGAATAAACCGATGAAAGGACTAGCTGAACCGGTTGTGGCAAGAAAACCCAAGGCGCTTTCTAGCTTTGTCATTTCTGTATTGCAGGCTCGGTTTAGCGATCTATTAACATTATCCATTGAAGAAAGATTGATTTCGTCGGCAGAAGGAACTGCCTCCCTCGACGATTTATTTACTGATGTTAATTCAGCAAACCCGACTCGGAACACTTCCGCAGTGGTGGAATTCTTATATTTTTTAGCTGCGGGAAGAATATCGGAGAGCTTGCTGCTTTTCAGATAATCAGCGCTGAATGCCTCATTTTCTTTTTTTATATTTCGGTAATATTTATATTTTAAGAAAATGATTGCCCAGGAGACCACAGAAAATATCAGCAGGATCAGTAGAACAAACTTCACCATAAGTCCTGCATTGAGAACCATTCCAAAAAGACTGCCTGAGAAATTGCCGCCTAAATCTAAAGAGCCAATATCCTTCACTTTTTCATCTCCATCAGTAGAATTAAAACTTGAAACGTAAACTAAAGGAAAAATGTAGCATTGTCAATATATCTTTTTATTATTATGGGATATGGGAAAAGTGATAATCGTCCGTGATTTAATCGCTATTTATGACCGCAAGTCATTGACAATTAAGCCGTATTTCCAATGTATTACATAATGCTTGACCCAATCAGATTGTAAGCGTAATATTAAACAAATATTATATATAGGGAACAGGGGAATAAATAAGGAGGATATGGAGATGGCAAAATATCTCTACAACGAGGAGGCCGTTGCAAATCTCAGGCTGAGCGACACGTCAGTTCTGGACCGTCTGGTTGATTTCGAATCAGCGCGCGCGGCGCATTTAAAAAAGGATCACTCCAAGAAAGACAAGCGTATGTCGCTTGCCGAGGCAGTCTCGACATTTGTGCAGGACGGCGACATCATGACGGATGCCGGCTTTTCTTATGTTCGAACACCCCACCAAGCCTTCAACGAGGTCATCAGGCAGGGTAAAAAGAATCTGCAGATGATCGGGGCGCCCAATACCAATCAGACTTTCTTTATCAATTATGGAGTAGCGGCCTATTCCCACAACTCATACACCGGCGCGGAGATGCGCGGGATTGATAAAAGCTATGACCGCGCGCTCAAGGCCGGCCGCGTCAAGATTCTTTCCGAGTGGAGCCATGGCGGAGTAGCGCAGGGGTTCAAAGCCGCTCAGCTCGGTACACCGGGTGTTTTCAGTAAACAGATGCTGGGGAGTGACATTGTTCGCTATAATCCTTACCTCAAGGTGATGCAGCATCCCTTAAAGAAGGACAAGGATCCAGTGGTATTTGTCCCGGCTTTGTATCCTGATGTGGCGATCATTCACTGCCATGTGGCGGACAAGTACGGTAACGCCTACATTTATGGTCCGGCCGTCAATGATCTGGCCGTGGCAGCCGCGACGCGCAAACTCATCATCACGGCAGAAGAAATCGTTCCCGAGAGTGACATCCGCTACAACAGGCAGGGGCAGATCATCCCGTTCTTTTACGCCGATGCGGTAGTTGAGTTGCCCTTTGGAGCGGTTCCCGGCAACATGCCCGGATGTTACTACTGGTCGCGGCAGTGGTGGGAAAAGGTTATGCGTTTTGGAGGCGTATCCGATGAAAATATGATGATCTTCCTCAATGAATGGATCATGGGTACCAAGAACCAGTTCGAGTTCGTCGATAAACTGGGAGGCGCGAAGTGGATCGCCGAGGCCCGTCGTCAGACAAAGGCCGCCGAAGGTGATAATGAAGACATCGATTTTTCTTATGAAGAATATACCCTGAAGAATGATTCAGGGCTCTATTATTGAGATAGGAGTATATTATGCGAGATTTAAATGCACCGGCCAATCCTTTAGAGGTATTGGCATATATTATTGCTCAGCAGATTTCCGATCATTCGGTCGTGTATATCGGTACAGGGATTCCCATGGTGGCCGGGATCCTGGCCAAGAAAACCCACGCCCCCAATATTACCATTGTCTATGAGTCCGGTGGACAGGATCCGATCGAGGGCGACATGCCCTGGTCGGTTGGTTGTCCCTTTACCTGGCGTAAATCCCCTACCACTATGGAAATGTCCTACTCTTTTGCGCAATGCTACAACGGTTATGTGGATATGGGATTTCTGGGGTTTGCCCAGGTGGATATGTACGGTAACGTGAACACCCACATGATCGGCAAAGACTTTCACAAACCAGCGGTTCGCATGACCGGCAGCGGCGGGAATAACGATCTGTCATCTTTAACCGAGAACATGGTGCTGGTCGGACTTCAGACCCCGGATAAATTTTTGGAGAAGGTTGATTTTGTTACTTCCGTGGGGCATCTGACCGGCGGCAACTCACGCAAGGAGGCCGGTCTTATCGGCAAAGGCCCGAGCGCTGTAATCAGCCCTTGGGGTGTCTATGACTTTCATCCGGTAAGCAAGCGGATGCGTGTTAAAACTCTGACCCCAGGCGTCACCTTTGATTTGGCTCAGCAGCTCACAGGCTTTGAGCTACTAAAGCCCGAAGGAGAAATTCCGGACACCAAATTGATAACGCCCGAGGCTCTAAAGATTGTTCGTACCGAGGTTGACCCGCGCGGTGTTTTCACGGTCATGCCAACGGGGTAAATACTGTGGGGGATGAGATGGGGCTTTGATCAGATATTAGTTCAGGTCTCCAGAAAAAAGCAAAAACAGCACCCAGATGAATTGGGTGCTGTTTTTTTATCTTCAACTTAAATAAATAATCACAGAACATTCCAACGCCTGAAGATTGCATGAAAAAAGTGTCTGGCAGAGGTAAACCAGACACTTTTTTGAAAAATGGAGAATGTGCCAGAGGTATTCTTATGCCAAGTTGCTTTCAAAACCCCGTCGCATATACCATTCAGGGTGCTGTGCGGGATAGTTCGACCAACCAGTTTCAGATTATGAAACTGGGATCTCACTAATTTAAACATTAATTTTGAAAGCTTACTTGGTGTTATGCCCGGTAAAACAACTTTTTAATGTTTAATGTCTAATAACTAATTGGTATTAAATCACTCTGACAGCCACGATCCCATCGATAGACTGGATTTTCTTTACCAGGTCAGTCTTGATTTCTCCTTCCACGTCAATGATGTTATAGGCTATGCTGCCTTTGCTTTTATTGATCATGTCGGCGATGTGGAGCTTGTTGTCCGCCAGCGAGTGAGTTATCTTCTCGATCATGCCGGGCTCATTCTTGTTAGAAATGGTGAGCCTAACCTTGTCCGATCTGTCCAGGGCGCATTCCGGGAAATTGACTGAGTTCTTAATGTTCCCGTTCTCCAGGAAGTCCATCAACTGCATAGTGGCCATTATGGCGCAGTTTTCTTCCGATTCTTCGGTGGAAGCGCCCAGATGAGGGATGGCGATGACCTTTTCCGTCTTGATGATCTCTTCATCGGGGAAGTCCGTTACATAGCATCCCAGGATACCGTCAGCGATAGCCTGCTTCAGGGACGTGGTATCCACGAGCCCGCCTCTGGCGAAGTTCAGAATCACTACGCCCTTCTTCATAACCGCGAATTTATCAGTATTGATGAATCCCTTGGTGTCCTTGTTCTGAGGGACATGCAGCGAGATGAAATCGCACTCGGAGAGGAGTCTATCCAAACTAGGCGCCTTCTTGATATTTCGGGACAGTTTCCAGGCTGCCTCAATGGAAAGGAACGGATCGTATCCCCAGACTTCCATGCCCAGGCTCTCGGCGGCATTGGCCACCATGGTGCCGATGGCGCCTAAGCCCACCACGCCGAGCTTCTTGCCGAGGATTTCCGTGCCGACAAACTTTGCTTTCCCTTTCTCAATCAGATCGGGTACCTTGTCGCCTTCGCCAATCAGCCCTTTGGTCCAGGCAATCCCGTCCGCCACCTTGCGGGAGGCCAGCAGCATGCCCAGGATCACGAGTTCCTTTACGCCGTTTGCGTTTGCTCCCGGGGTATTAAAGACGACGATGCCTTTCTCCGAACATTTGTCGATGGGAATATTGTTGACACCAGTGCCGGCGCGAGCAATGGCTTTCAGAGACGACGGCAGGGCCATCTCTTTCATTTCCTTGCTTCTTACCAGAATGCCGTCGGGCTCGGGAATATCAGTACGATACTCATACTTCTCCGTAAAAAGGCTGAGCCCCTTTTCTGAAATTTTATTTAACAGATCAATCCGATACATAAAATACCTCCTATACCTTTCCATACCTTTTTTATTATAGAGTACTCTGCTAACGCAGAATACCTATTTTGTGCCACTATTGTCCAAAACAAATTGTCCTTATGGTGTTTTTTAATAAGAACTTCCGTTTTGCGGGATAAAGTATAGAACGGGCGTTTTTGTGTGTCAAGGAAATCTTAGCCACATGTCAAGAGCAAATAGAATTGTCCGGTTTTGTAACAAGTGAATTGTCCACTTTTCTGACTCTAAAACATAGGGGGAGTTATCCATAGCCATTTCACCGCGGCCCTGCATT
>JANXZU010000010.1 GCA_025355345.1 Syntrophaceae bacterium | reverse complement strand
ACCAGCAAGATTTACGGCGACCCGGAATACACCTGGGATGATTACATTCAATCTTAACGCATCATGAAAAAAGGCGTGCGGGTAAGGTCTGTCTGAATTCCGGTCTAAAGGGTCTTGTCCGGCATCTTTACAGGATAAAATCATAAAAGGATGATGTTCGCAATACAGCACCGATCCGGTCATCTCACCCATCTCCCATATCTTGTGCCTAAAATATTCTTAACACACAATATCTCATTGTATATACTCCACACAACAAAAAGCAAGTTCTTATCAATTCAATTCAATATAATTCAATATCAATCATGTTATCTCTTTAACCAAAATGCCAGTGCAAATACCACAAGCGTAGTTGGTACAAGAAACAGTTGCAGAATAATTAGTATATTAGCGAGAATACAGCAGACCATTATCCATTTTAGGCTCATTTATTCTCACCCCTTGTCAATGTATCAATTTTGTTTTTAATAGCCTTCCTGTAATTTATAAGCTGTTCAACCCCCCTTTGTTTTGCCAATTGGAATCTATCCGATGGATGTTTTCCCATTCTATATTCAAAAAGAGAGCAAGTTGGAGTTGGACAGTCTTCAACAGCCTGATAATTACCACCCATACAATCAACACAATTGCGTCTTACAGCCTTAACAGTCCCTTTCCCACGGAGTAAGGATGATGTTCGCAATGCAGCACCGATCCGGTCATCTCACCCATCTCCCATATCTTGTGCCTAAAATATTCTTAACACACAATATCTCATTGTATATACTCCACACAACAAAAAGCAAGTTCTTATCAATTTAATATCTCATTGTATATACTCCACACAACAAAAAGCAAGTTCTTATCAATTCAATTTAAAGTATATAGGAATTATGTGTTAGTCAACAATATGATTCATTTTTTAAAAAAGATCATTTTTTTGTGTTAACTTTTGATTGGAAATGTGATTGCATCATAAAAGTCTATTCCTAAAAAGCAGGAGAACATTTTCTTTATGCAATCTAAATTTGATTCCTCACGGGCGGCATACGTTGTTAACTTGATAATTATTTTGATGGCGCTGACAATGCTTTATATAAGCAGCCATTTCAATTATCTTTTATTTCATAGTTTTGCCGAAATATTCAGTATCTGCATAGCCTACACAGTCTTTATAATAGCATGGAACTCCAAAGAATATCTCGACAACGATTATCTGCTCTTTATCGGAATTGCCTATCTTTTTGTCGGCATTCTCGATTTATTCCACACCTTGTCATATAAGGGAATGGCAATCTTTACCGACTATGATTATTACGCGAACCAATTGTGGATTGCCACCCGTTTTCTGGAAAGTATTTCTATCCTCATTGCCTTTGCTTTTCTTCTTACCAAAAGAAAAATGAATTGGACTTTGGTAATTATATTTTTTTGTTTCATTACAACGCTAATCTTGCTTTCTATTTTTTACTGGAAAATCTTTCCCATTTGCTTTGTAGAAGGAGCAGGCCTTACTCGATTCAAAGTAATAAGCGAATATGTAATTTCCACAATTTTAATTATCGATATTGTCATATTGATAAAATACAGAAATTTGTTTGACGCAAAGGTTTATCAATATTTATTGTGGTCTTTTATCTTTACCATCGGTTCCGAATTAGCTTTTACCTTTTATATCAGCAATTATGGTTTTTCCAATTTAATCGGTCACTACTTCAAAATAATTTCATTCTATTTTATTTACAAGGCTATTATTGAAAAAGCCCTCAAAAAACCTTACGAAATTATCTTCCGAGAATTGAAAATTAATCAGGAAGAGTTGCAAATAATTATGGACTCTTCTCCCATAATGATCTTTTACAAAGACCTTGAAAACAAGTTTATCCGCGTCAATAAAGCGCTTGCCAAAATAACAGGCCTGCCGAAGGAAGCAATGGAGGGAAAAACAGTCTTTGAAATTTATCCCAACCAGGCGAAGAACTATTGGGAAGACGACAAGGAGGTTATCGCATCCGGCAAACCCAAAACCGGAATTATCGAAATAATAGATACAGCAACCGGCCAAAGATGGCTTCAAACCGATAAGATACCTTACAAAGATAAAGAAGGTCTTATTGCAGGAATCATTGGTTTTTCCATTGACATCACCGAGCGCAAACAGGCTGAGGATGCGCTGGAAGAAGAACGCAGACGGCTCCAACATGCGCTGGATGAGGTCAGAACATTGCGAGGCATAGTGCCAATTTGTGCGAACTGCAAGAAAATCCGCGATGACAAGGGCTTCTGGAATCAGGTGGAAAAGTATGTCAGTGACCACACCGAAGCCAAGTTCAGCCATGGAATTTGTCCTGATTGCATAAATGTACTGTATCCAGATTTGCATAAATAATAACTATGAACCGTGACCGGATTGATAAGTCTTTGCAATCATGTAGCACAGCTACAAAACCAAACTGTAAAAAATGATTGCGTAAACATGAACCTGACTTATTCGGAGAAAACTGTCTTATCGACTCAAAATAATTAGTGGGGTTTAATATCATGAACAAACCTACTCTTAACTCTGAACTGATCGGAACAAATCTGCGGGATTATGAAACTTCCGTGAACTGGCGGGATACCATGAATTATTCCGCAGCGATTGGCGACGCCAATCTCCGATACTTTGACGATGAAAGTTCTGATGGAATTATAGCTCACCCTGTTTATCCTGTGGCTCTCACCTGGAACATCATTGGCCGCATTCAGGAGTTTATTGTCTCAGAAAATTTTCCTACCGAGCTTCTTCTGTCACAAGTGCATTATACTGAACACCTGGAAATTCACCGACCGTTATCACCAGGCATTCAGCTTGTCATTAAAGGCCGAATTGCAGCCATCCTGCCGCATCGTGCCGGCACTCATGTTGTCATCCGCCTTGCTGCCCTGGATAAAGAAGGAGCTCCGGTATTTACTGAACATATAGGAGCAATGCTTCGCGGTGTTGAGTGTATCGGCGGCAGTAAAGGTCAGGAATCGCTTCCCGTTGTTCAGAATGTCAACGACGCAGTTGAACCATTTTGGGCAAGCACTGTAACAATTGACAAGCTTTTGCCTTTTGTTTATGACGGCTGTACAAATATTGTCTTCCCCATTCACACTTCAATTCAATTTGCCCGCATGGTCGGGCTTCCGGGTATTATCCTGCAGGGTACCGCAACGCTGGCTCTCGCCGTTACGGAACTTGTTAATAGAGAGCTAAACTGTGAACCGGCAAGAGTCAAATCAGTTTCCTGCCGTTTCACCGGTATGGTTCTACCCGGTTCTAATATTTCTGTCCGTATGATTGAAAAAAAGAAAAACAATACACGAACAGACCTGTTCTTCGATGTATGCAACATCAATGGTGGGAAAATTATCAGCAGCGGTTGTCTGTCTGCTGATTAAGACCGGAAGATACAAAGTACTGGGAAATTTTATGGAGGAATATATGAAGGATGTAATTGTCAAGTTGCCGCTTTTGAATAACTACGTCGAGTACTGGGCGAAAAAGACTCCGGATAAGGAAGCCATGATCCAGCATGAAGACGGGAAGAGTGTAACTTACGCTAAATTTAATACTCTCATTGATTTCTTTGCCTTGAAACTGCTTGATATGGGTATAGGCAAAGGTGACCGCGTTGCCACGCAACTGATACTCATCCCTGAACACATCATTTTTATGTATGCCTGCTTTAAAATTGGAGCCATTATTGCCCCCCTCGATCTTCGCCTCAAGGAAGATGAGGTTGTGCGTGACCTGGGCAAGGTCAAACCAAAGGCGTTCTTTTTCCTGGGTAAAACCCCTGTTATCGATTTTACAAAAATTGGTGAGGCTGTACGTGACCGCTGCCCATACGTGGAACACCTTGTCCAGTTTACACCTGACCCGAAGCCGGGTGATATAATAGATGGAGCAGTATCAATTACTGAATTAATGAACAAGGGACGTCTGATATGGCTTAAAATTAGCAATTTTTTTACCCGGAGGCTGGAGAAAGCTTACGCAGAAATCGGACCACGGACACCGGCTCTTATCATTTATACAACCGGTACCACCGGTGAACCAAAACCTGCTGTGCTGTGTCATGAAAACATTCTTGTGCAAAACGAACTTCTTTCGCGCGGGACAGGCCTTTCAGCGGATATGCGCATCCTGATCAATCTTCCCCCAAGCCATGTTGGCTGTGTAACTGAGCTTTTCATGACGACAACTTATCGCGGAGGCACTTCAGTTTTTCTTCGCGTCTTTGATGTTACACTTACCCTGCAAGCCATTGAGAAATGGAGCATTGATGCCTTAGGCCAGATCCCGACACAGTTTCGGATGTTATGGGCGCATAAGGACTACGCCAAGTATAATTTAAAAAGCCTCAAATTTGTTGCTTATGCCGGGTCTGCGGTTGATGTTGAATTTCTTAAAAAGCTCTCCACAATGGCGCCGCGTTTCGGCACCGGTATCGGCATGACTGAAAATGCGGGCTTTGCCACATTCACACCTGACGGGATATCCATTGAGGAAATGGCCGGTCAGGTTGGACAGGCCTATCCGGATCTTGCGCCTGTGACTGTCCGCAGTCCGATGAAGGATGACGGTTCAGCAGGAGAAGAGTTGCCGGTTGGTGAAATAGGAGAAATCTGCTATCATCCTCCCATCGTCTTTCTTGGTTATTTCAATCAGCCTGAGGAAACCGCTAGGGCGATTTCAAAAGAAGGAATCCTGTACACGGGGGACCTCGGATATTTCAAGGAGATGGGAAGCTATCGCGCGCTCTACCTTTCCGGACGGCGTAAGTTTGTGATAAAACAAAAAGGCTACAATGTATTTCCTGATGAGATCGAGTCATTTATTGCAGGGATGAAAGAAGTTGATGTTGCAGAAGTTGTCGGAATGCCTCACCGTGTATTTGACGAAGGTATTTTTGCCTTTGTGCGTCCTGTGGCAGATATTTCTCTAACACCGGAAGCTGTAATGGAACACTGTAAATCAATTGCGGCCTACAAGAGGCCACAGTACGTTGAAATATGGCCGTCTGATAAACTGTTTCCGCTGACTCGAAGCACAAAAGTGGATAAACTGGCATTGAAAGAACTGGCTGCGGAAATCATAAAGGGGTTGCGCGAAAAAGGAAAATGGGACAGCGTCACCGGGGATGCATGAAAATTATTCTTCCGATTAAGCCTATTGTCGCTAAGAAGACAAAATTGACGTATTATAAAAAATATGTAAGATTACAATAATACCAGTAATAAGGAGAACACAAAAGATGGCGGATGTAGATGGGATCAAAGAAGCAAAGATGTTCTGCTGCGATATGCCTCAGCAGACACAGGGATTTTTCCTGAAAGGTTCTAATTCTCTCGATTGGGGTATGAAAAACAGGCTGGCGCGTATATTTAATCCCATCTCCGGCCGCACAGTTATGCTGGCCATCGATCACGGTTATTTCCAGGGACCAACCACCGGTTTGGAAAGAGTCGATATCAATATCCTTCCTTTAGTGCCTTACGCGGACACCCTTATGCTAACTAGAGGGATTCTCCGCAGTGTTATACCGCCTTCCACTTCTCAATCCATCGTGCTGAGGGTTTCCGGCGGCGCCAGCATTCTCAAAGAACTTTCTAATGAAGATATTGCTGTTGATATCGAAGAATCGATCCGTTTGAATGTCTGTGCCATGGCTGTTCAGGTTTTCATCGGTGGTGAATATGAAAGGCAGTCGATAATCAACATGACTCGAATGGTTGATATCGGCAATCGCTACGGCATCCCCACACTCGCGGTAACAGCGGTAGGCAAGGATATGGCCCGGGATGCGAAGTACTTCCGGCTGGCTTGCCGGATATGCGCGGAGCTTGGCGCCCACTATATCAAAACATACTATGTTGATGAAGATTTCGAAACCGTGACTGCATCCTGCCCTGTGCCAATAGTTATGGCCGGCGGCAAGAAGATTCCGGAACTTGACGCCCTGACGATGGCCTATAACGCAGTTACCAGAGGCGCGGCCGGTGTTGATATGGGGCGAAATATTTTCCAGTCGGAAGCACCGATTGCCATGATTAAGGCGGTGCGAGCCGTCGTCCATGACAACGAGACGCCGGCAAAGGCCTTTGATCTTTACAATACATTGAAGAAACAATCACGGGTATGAACCCCAAAGCAAGCTGCGGAGTATCATACCCTCCGCTTTGCGGGATTGTTCAACTTGCCAATTCCGCTACGCTTTCGGAATTGGAGTTTCACAATGAAAGTTGCCTACTGGTACAACAACAAAGACATCCGGATCGAAGAAGTGCCGACTCCTAACCCCGGACCGACGGAGATGCTGGTCAAGGTTATTTCCTGCGGCATCTGCGGCAGCGATATCGTTGAATGGTACCGGCTACCGCGAGCGCCACTGGTACAGGGGCATGAAATAGGCGCACAGGTTGTCGCTATAGGCCATTCCGTAAATAAATATAAATTGGGCGACCGCGTATTTATCGCCCCTAAAGTGCCCTGCGGAAAATGTTTTTATTGTGAAAACGGGCATTATCCTCAATGCTCTGACGTTAAAGAGCGGCTCCCCGGTGGCTTTGCTCAGTATATCCTGGTTCCGGAGATTCTCGTAGAGCGCGGGACATATCTACTACCTGAAAAAATCAGCTACGATCAAAGCACATTCATTGAACCTCTGGCCTGCGTCGTTCGGGCACAAAGACTTGCCAACGTAAAAAATGAGCAGACAGTTATGATCATTGGGTGCGGCATGTCCGGACTGCTCCATATCAAGCTGGCCAAAACAAAAGGTTGTAAAGTAATCGCCGCCGACATTAATAAGGTGAAGCTGGAATTTGCCTTACGATTTGGTGCCGACGTAATCATCGACTCGGCAAATGACGTTCCACAGCGCTTGATTGTAGAAAATGGCAAAAAGGCAGACGTTGTTATTTTATGCGCCTCGGCTGACTCGGCAGTGGATCAGGCATGGGCGTGTGTGGATAAGGGCGGAGTGATTGCGCTCTTTGCCGTACCCGAACCGGATAAGAAGGTTATCGTTCCTGTCAATGATTTCTGGATGAAGGAAATAACTATCATTACTTCTTATTATTGCGGGCCTCCCGATATTACTGAAGCAATGAAACTAATCGAATCGGGTAAGATAATAGTGGATGATCTGATCACGCATCAGTTTGCCTTAGAGGATATCGCTTACGGCTTTCAATTAGTATCAGATGGCCGGGAATCGATCAAAGTAATTATAAAACCTAATGAGAGTATCGCTTGAATGCTTCACCAACAATCGGTTACTTTGAAAACACCTCTTTTATAAACTCCAATACTTTCGTCTTTACCTGATCTGATTCTTTTCCCCGCAATATGCCATGGTGATCGGCATTTATCTGGACAAGTTGTTTGTTCTCTGAACCTAACTTGGAAAAAATTTCCAAACCACTTACCGGATTAACAACAGGATCATTTGAAGCCTGCATAACAAGTACCGGCTCTTTTACATCCGCAAGCCTGCCCTTAACAATTTTTATCAGTTTTTCCAGTTCGTAAACACCGCGCACTGGATTGCGCGTATAATTTATAGTTGGGTTCTCCGGATCATTGCTGACAAATTCCATTTTGCCCCTGCTGGCGTTTATTTTTGAAAGAAATTTATTCCAGAAAACAACAATCGACGAAAATTTGGATGATGAATCCTGCAGCTTGACGTGACCGTTGATCGATATAATTCCCGCAAATCTGCCCGGCTTATTTGCCGCCTGCAAAAGCGCTATCCCCGCGCCGGTAGAAAAACCACAAATAGCGAATGACCTGGTCGAATTTTTCATAACAATATACGCCCTGCCCACGGCATGATACCACTTTTCCCAGGTTTGGCCTGCAAGATCTTCAGGAGATGTTCCATGACCGCGCATCCTGACACCATAAACAGTATAACCATTTTTGTAGAGATAATCAGCCAGCGGACGGATCTCTTCAGGCGCGGCCATGTATCCATGTACCAGAATCACACCCTGATTTCGCAGCAAACGCCGCAGGAAGAAAGGCGCGCCTATTTCTTTTGGTTTGCTTTCACCTTCTATATGATACTGCTCATACTCCTGGTCGAAGAGTTGCTGATCAATCTCCAGAAATTGATTTCTAATCTTTTGCCGGATGAAACCTCCCGGAAGAAGCATCATGTGATCAATTCCCGTGGTCAGGCTTTGGAGCGGCTCTATCTCATTTTTTAGAACCTCGATTATATTATCCTTACGGATGTTGTGAAACTCATAATTCCTACTGAATCTTTCATCGTTTTTTGTGATGATGCCATCTTTCATTGTTATGATATTATCGGATATAGCCATCTTGATAAAGTTTTCATATTTATCATGATAATCATCGGTAAGCAGATGGTACTGCTTCTGATCCAGCGATGTATGATAGTTGGTCAAACCTGTTTTAAGTAGATGATCGATTGACAGGAAAATACGGTTTTTGAAGTCGCTTTCACGAAAACTGCTTGTCATGTATTTTGTCATTATATAAGAAGCCAGGTGATCAGGATTAACAGTCGTCATATTATATATGGCGTGCATGTATTCGAACATCATGTCTACATATATCTTTTTGAACGGGGCAATTTCTTTTAAGTCTTCGGGATAAAGATAAAGGTTCTCATCGGTCATCATCTTGCTTAGTTCGGAGGCATCAGTAATATAGTTTTTTATTGATATAGGTTTACCGAAATTAATATCGATGTCAACCCCATTCATAACCATGGCACCTTCGATTTCCATTTCCTCTCTCATCCGCAGTGATATATCATGGACATATTTGCTGACAAGTTTGCTTATGGCATTATCCCTCGCTCTTACCGGATAATAAGTAATGTTGACCGGAACGATATATGTTTCCTTTTCGATAACCCGGTTTACATCTGCCGCATTAAAACCGAAGTGAGCCGCCATCCGGGCGATAGAAACGTAATCTTTGCGATCCCGGAATACCCGCAACTTTTCCCGGATAAACTGAGACCGCAGAGCTACGCGCGCCGCGCCTGTATGTGGCGGCCGCCTGCCGGAAACATTATAAACCAGATACTTGCCTTTCTCGATTATCTTTTTATCCTTGATCATCTGCCCTTCCGGAAAGATAATAACCGGATGGCTGTCGGTGAGAAGAGCATTAATCAGAATTGAATCCCTGTTGGGGTCTTTTGTGGAAACAGCACCTCCCTTGTTCAATATTTCGCCTAGCTTACCCACAAACAAGGAATTATCCGCAAGAGAGATCGGGTATTTTTTGATATGTTTCCTTATTAGATACGGCATCATGATTGTTTCCATGCGCGTAAAGTGATTAACAACGTAAAGCACCGGCTGATCAGGCACATCTTTGGTTCCATGCATACGTATGTCTGTACCCGATGCTTTAAATATCATATCGAGTGACAAACAAATTGTTTCAACCATACGGTTGGAAATATTCATATTGTTCCGAGTCTTTTGTTGAATTCTTCAATGGAAAAGCTATATTCCTGGGTTCCATAGGACTCCACAGCAAACGAAGCGCATACACTGCCCATTCTGGCACATTGTTCAATATCCTCTCCGCGCGTGAGACCGCAAAGCAGACCGCCACGATAAGAATCTCCTGCGCCTGTCGGATCTTCAACCTTACTTGCCTTAACAACCGGAATTTTTATTTCACCATCAGCGGTTGATATCTGCGAACCATGCTCACCAAGTGTGGTAATTATAGTGCCTGTCATTTCCAATAACTCTTTCTTGGCAAGTCCGGTCTTGTTCATAACCAGATCCAACTCATAATCATTAACAATCAGCATGCGGCAACCATCAATGGATTGGATTAAATCCTTACCATCCCACATGGGCAGAGACTGACCGGGATCGAGGATATAATCGATACCCTTATCTTTACAGAGGCGCGGGTATTTAACCATATCTTCAAAATTACCAGGTGATACAATCATGATTGTCTGCCGGGGGTCGAGTTTGCTCACATCCAGAGTAGATGGGTATTTCATCGCGCCGGGGTTGAATCCGGTGATCTGGTTATCCGCCTGATCGGTTGTTATGTAGGCACCAGCGGTAAATTCTTCCTCGATAATCCTGATACCTTCTGTACTGATTCCATTTTTGGCCAGCCATTTGAAGTACTTTTCATAATCATGACCAATTGTGGCGCAGATAAAAGGCTTTTCCCCCATTAAGGTAAGGGCATACGCAATATTGCCTGCCGTGCCTCCGAACTTTTCTTTCATGCCACTAACCTGAAAACAGACGTTCAGAACATGAATCTTCTCCGGCAGAATATGATCTGCAAATTTACCGGGAAAATCCATAATCCGGTCATAAGCGAGTGATCCGGTAACAATGATATTCATAAGCGATAATCTTCTCTCTAATTTATTTTAAACTATTCCTAGCGAAAAACCATATTATTCATTTTTTGTTAGCTTCACTGGACGTAAATACATGATTTTCTGTGATGAAAATATATCCGTTTATAGTTTATTTGTCAAATGTCCGGTGATTAAATTATAAATGATTGATGTTTTCTCAAAAAACACCCATGCACTTCTTGATATACATATACGATTGTTGTATAAAATTGGAATAAATACGATCAGCACAAAAAATGGAGTGTACCGCACATGAAACTATCAAAAAATAAAGAACAAGCAATAGAGAACAATGCCTCGCCCGTTAAGAAAGAAGCAGGCAGTAATTCGATACGTCCTGAACTTGCCGATGTTATTCATCGGCATTCTTTCGGACTCAATACCAATCGTCCCGAGGCCGTGACTAAGCGGCAGCAAAAAAACCAGCGCACAGCCCGCGCCAATGTGGATGACCTTTGCGATAAAGACCGTTTTATCGAATATGGCGCCTTGGCTGTTGCCGCGCAACGCGGACGGCGTTCAGCGGATGACCTGATTAGCAAGACCCCGGCCGATGGTCTCATCGCTGGCATTGGATCAGTCAATGGCACTCTGTTCGATGGCAACAAATCCCGCTGTATGGTCATGGCCTACGACTACACAGTTCTAGCCGGCACTCAGGGTTACTTTAATCACAAAAAAATGGATCGTATGCTGAAACTGGCGCATGAACAGCGCTTGCCCCTGGTTTTCTTCGCGGAAGGCGGCGGCGGAAGGCCGGGTGATGTAGATGCGACCGGGGTTATGGTCGCCGGCCTGGATTTATCCACCTTTGGATCGTTTGCCAAACTTAGCGGGTATGTGCCGATGGTCGGTGTTGTATCGGGGCCATGTTTTGCGGGGAATGCCGCCTTACTGGGTTGCTGCGATGTAATCATTGCGACTAAGAACTCCAACATCGGCATGGGCGGCCCGGTAATGATTGAAGGTGGCGGGCTGGGAGTTTTCAAACCGGAAGAAGTCGGCCCGATGGATGTACAAACACAAAACGGCGTGGTCGATATTGAAGTTTCCGATGATATTGAAGCAGTTAATGTCGCCAAACAATATCTTTCCTATTTTCAGGGAACGACTCCCCAGTGGGAAACTGGCGATCAGCTTCGTCTGCGCGACCTGATTCCTGAAAACCGCAAACGCGTATATGATATACGAACGGTTATTAAAGCGATGTCCGATACAGATTCCTTTCTGGAACTAAGACCAAAATTTGGCCCCGGAATGATTACTGGCTTTTTAAAAATCGAAGGCAGGCCTTTCGGTGTGATCGCCAACAACTGCATCCATATGGCCGGCGCGATTGAAGCGGAAGGTGCGGACAAAGTGGCGCGCCTGATGCAAATCTGCAATGCGCATGGTCTGCCGATTTTGTCTCTGTGCGATACCCCGGGATTCATGGTCGGGCCGGAGATCGAGAAGCGAGCACAGGTGCGTCATGTTTGCCGCATGTTTGTAATCGGCTCGCATTTATCGGTGCCTTACTTTACGATTGTTTTACGCAGGGGATATGGTCTCGGAGCGATGGCGATGGCCAAAGGGGGCTTCCATGAATCTTTCTTTACGGCGGCATGGCCTACCGGAGAATTCGGTGCCATGGGTCTTGAAGGGGCAGTGAAGGCCGGGTTTAAAAAGGAGCTCTCTGCAATTGAAGACCCCAAAGAACGTGAAGCATTCTATGATCAACTGGTCGCCCAATTGTATGAACGGGGCAAAGCCATCAATATGGCCTCTTACGTCGAAATCGATGCGGTCATTGATCCAGCCGATACCCGCAAGTGGATTATGCAGGGTTTGATATCTGTTCCTGCCCGACAACCACAGGAGGCAAGCCACTCTTTCGTTGATCCGTGGTAAATACTGGCACTTAACAAACGCCAGAAGACATTATGCATTTTTTATTATTCCGGCTGGAAACTCAAATAGCCATGGCCATAGCAGCGTTCAGCTCGCTTCCGCTATGTATCCTTGTCCCAGATCGTCTTCAAAATCCATGGTGCGGTCAATTGCGACACCTTCAGAAATCTCAATAATACGGTTGGCTACGGTTGCAACAAATTCCTGGTCATGAGAGGCAAATAAGATCACCTCAGAAAAAGCAATCAGTCCGTCGTTCAGGGCAGTGATCGATTCCAAATCCAAATGATTTGTCGGTTCGTCAAGGATAAGAACATTTGCTCCGGTCAGCATCATGCGCGACAACATACAACGAACACGCTCGCCACCGGAGAGAACGACTGTTTTTTTCAAGGCCTCTTCTCCCGAGAAAAGCATTCTGCCCAGGAAACCACGAGCAAAGGTTTCACCCTCCGTGGGCGGTGAATACTGACCAAGCCAGTCAATCAGGGTCATCTCGTGCTCAAAAAACTCACTATTTTCCTGTGGGAAATAGGCACTGGTAATAGTAACACCCCAGCGGAAGCTGCCGCTGTCCGGTTCCAGTTCACCTGCCAGAATTTGGAAAATGGTTGTTCGAGCAAGGGCGTTGTCTCCGGTAAAAGCTATTTTGTCACCTTTACGAACGGTCAGGTCAAAATTATTCAACACACTGACTCCATCGATCTCTTTAGTTAGTCCGGAAATTGTCAGGATGATATCACCGCAGGCACGTTCGGGCTTGAAGACCACGTGTGGATATTTTCTCGATGAGGTTGGCATATCCTCCATGGTAAGTTTCTCGAGCAGCTTCTTACGCGACGTTGCCTGCTTGGACTTAGACGCATTGGCGCTGAAGCGCTGGATAAAAGCTTTCAGTTCATCGGCCTTTTCTGATACTTTGCGATTATCATTTTGTTTCTGCTTTAAGTTTAACTGGCTGGCATGATACCAGAAATCATAATTGCCGACATAAATCTGAATTCTACCGAAATCAATATCAGCGGTATGCGTACATACCTGATTCAGAAAGTGACGATCATGTGACACTACGATAACCGTATTGGAAAAACGGTACAGGAACTCTTCCAGCCATTTAATGGATTTCAAATCGAGGTTATTGGTCGGTTCATCAAGCAGAAGCACATCCGGATTGCCAAACAGCGCCTGTGCCAACAGGACGCGGACCTTGTCACCAGCTTCCAGCTCTTTCATCTTCTTCGTGCGCAGATCCTCGGATATACCCAGACCGGAGAGCAGCACAGCGGCTTCAGATTCTGCTTCATAGCCGTTCAGTTCAGCAAACTCACACTCAATTTCAGCGGAACGTACACCATCCGCTTCCGAAAATTGCGTCTTGGAGTACATAGCTTCACGCTGCATCATAACGTCATACAGCCTTTTGTGTCCCATGATAACCGTGTTGAAAACAGTTTCATCGTCGAAAGCAAACTGATCCTGCCGTAGAACTGCTATTCGCTCCCGCTGACCGACTATAATTTCCCCTTTGTCGGCATCCAGCTCACCTGCAAGAATCTTGAGAAAGGTTGACTTCCCCGACCCGTTTGCGCCGATTAATCCATAGCAATTACCGGGGGTGAACTTGATATTAACATTCTTAAAAAGTACTCTCTTCCCATAGGAAAGAGTGATATTTGATGCTGCAATCATGCTTGTTTGATGCTCCTTGTGTATTATATCACGGGATAATTCGACCAGCAAACTTCAACGCACTTCGTTTCTGAAGTTTGTGTCTCATTACAACTTGCCAATTCCGATGAACTACGCTTTAGGAATTGGAGTTTCACAACAAAAAAACCACAGGGCTTGGTGACCCCTGTGGTTCACTAACGTGTTTGATGTATCGCACGTTTTTGACCGCTTGGCAATACATTATTTACACTGTGCTGGAAGTACAAATATCATTTTTTACAGAACATAATTTGTCAGCTTTTACTCTTGTATCGGATCATTTCATTACCTCCCTCAATCGAGGGTTGCAACAAATTCCACTTCTCGTGGAACCTTGTAAGAAGACAGGTATAGCCGGCAATGTCCTATGATTTCTTTTTCGTCTGTCTGGTCGCCGGTTTTTTTTACAATCAGCGCTTTGACAATCTCTCCCCGCATGACATCTTTTTCGCCGACAACTTTCGCTGCGGTAACAGTTGGGTGCATTCCCAGAATTAACTCCACCTCTTTGGGGTAAACATTAAAGCCGCTGGTAATGATCATACGTTTCTTCAAACCGACAAGAAAAACGTAGCCATCATCATCCATGTACGCAAGATCGCCCGTGTGCAGCCAGCCATTGCGGATAACTTCCTCTGTCGTCGCTTCATCTTTGTAGTAACCCTGCATAACGACATTGCCTTTGACCACCAATTCTCCCACCACTCCTGCTGCCACTTCACAACCGGCATCATCGAGGATCTTCGCCTCAACGCCCGGCAGGACTGTTCCTATAGACCCGGGTTTCTGCACCAGGTTTGGCATTGTGAATATACAGCAGGGAGATGTTTCCGTTAGCCCGTACCCTTCCAACACCTTAATGCCAAAATGCTTTTCAAACTCAAAAAATAGCTCCGGCGGCATAGCCGATCCACCTGTGATACAAAAGCGTAGGGTCCTAAGAGAATAATCTGCTCGTTTTTCATGAAAAAGCATTCCCATAAAGAGGCGGGGGACAGCTGCGATATAGGTCACCTGTTCATTTTGGATCGTCGCAAAAATGCTATCCATGGTAAAGCGATCCATAAGCACCACTGAAGCCCCCAAACAGATCGGGGAGAGCATGTTGACGGAAGCGCCGAAGGAATGGAAGAGAGGGATAACTGCCAGACATCGATCATCTTTTGTGCCATTACAGATTGTACGGAGAAGATCCGCCTGAGTCGCGAGGTTATTAAAAGTTAAAATAGCTCCAACCGGTTTTCCAGTGAGACCAGCAGTGTAGATCATTACCGCAGGATCATCCCCTCTCAGCTCGGGCAAATCCACGGGCACAGATCCGCTACGGACGATTTCATTAAAAAGTGATCCGGGATTCAATCCGGTGGTAGTAATCAGGTGTTGGCAGAGAGGGATCTTTTCTTTGATGTCCCGGAATCTTCTTGCCAGGTTATCTCCCGTGATAAAGACTTTGGCATCACTATTCTCAATGAGATGCTGAAGTTCATAGGATGTGGACATGACATTCAGGGTTACGGCGATAGCTCCGAGCCGTAAAGCGGCAAAGTAGGAAATGATAAACTCCGGGCAGTTGGAAAGCATGATGGCCACTTTATCGCCCTTCTTAATACCCAATCCTTTTAAGTGATAGGCAAGGGCATCCACAAACCCGTTCAGCTCTTTATAGCATATTCGTTTTCCCTCATAAATAATGGCCGGGTTATCCGGATAGCGTGAAGCGGTTTCCTGAAGCATATTTTCCATATTCATCTCGTCCTGATATCCCCTCTGAAATTTTATTGAATAAGACATTTCCTGCTACTTATCGAAATATATGAGAGCTGTTTTTTATTGTCAAGAAACATTTCGTATCGAAAAGTAGAGGCTGAAAATATTTTAAATAAGCCCGTCATCAATCATGTAAGCTCGGCTACAGCCCTTATCCACCCTGCACTTGCCCCTTTTATTTTCACAGGAAAGCAGTAGAATTTGAAACCACTTGACGGCAGCAGATCCAAATTTGTCAACTTTTCAATCTGGAAATAACCTTTTTCAATACCTGCAAAATGTCCTTCCCAGATAATTGATGCATCCTTTGTCTTCGCAAATTCTTTAGCCTGAAAAGGAAGCGGCCTGTCCCAGCTCCAACCATCCGTCCCGACCACATGCACACCATGGCTGAGAATCCAGAGCGTTGCCTCCCGGCCAAACCCGCATCCTTTGACAAGGTATTCAGGCGTGCCCCAATAAGGCGCTGCTCCACTTTGCGCAAGAAACACATCCCCAGAACTCAGTGTATGACCGATTTTATCGAGTTTTGCTTTTATATCATCAACCGTGATATTGTATCCGTCGGGAAAACCAGAAAAGTCGAGCTTCACACCGTTGCCCACACCCCACTCCAGCGGAAACTTATCGATGGTCAGGGCGGGCCTGCCCTGATCCTGTGTGGGGTGAAAGTGCCAGGGCGCGTCCATATGCGTGCCTGCATGCGTCGAGACCTCCAAAAACTCGACTGCCCAGCCCATCCCACTAGGCAGGTCGCCGACTGTTAGTCCCGGATAAAATGACTTCATGCTCTCCGCGCCAAGCGCATGATCTACATACATGATCTTGGGGATCATCATCGGCGGGTCGCTTGGCAGACCGCTTTCAATTGCCACGGAAAGGTCGATAAACTTGCTCATCATTATCCTCCCTCATTTTTCATTCCGTCGTAGGACGGAATCCAGAACTTACTATTTATTCCATCCAATGAACAAATTCATCCAGCTTCGCTCTATCGCGTTCGAAATTATTAAGAGGAAATGACGGATCAGGATAACCCAAAGCGATTCCGACAACAATTTTTTTATCATCAGGAATTGGTGCTATCTTTCGAATTTGCGCGGAGAAACGCGCGGCAGCGGCTAAAAGACATGTCCCCAGACCTTTGCCGTGAGCAGACAGACAGATCGTTTGAGTAATAAGCCCGAGATCCAGCATCTGGTATTCAACAAGATTATCGCGCGAAATACAGGCAAATATCAAACATGGAGCATCAAAGGCGGAAACCATATTCTTATAATATTGATCACGGGCTTCCTTGTCTTCTCTTTTTATACCCTGCACGCTTAAAACAACTTTGCCTAACTCTCCATACCTTGCTTTCATAGCGGCAGGCCAATTTTCCAGCATGGGCACATCTGATGCAATAGAAGCAGAGATCAGCGTTTGCTGGATGTTCATTTCTTTAAATTTTGCCAGAGTTTTCCCCGTCAAGACATACAAGTCCCAGGGCTGCGTATTCCCCCATGATGGCGCCCAGCGGGCCTCTTCCAGAATCTCCGTAATTACAATCTTCGGTACATCCTGTGGCTGAAATTTACGAATACTTCTTCTTCCTCTTATTGCAGCAGCTAATTCCATTGTAACCTCCTTCTTCGATCCGATGATTTCATGCTTTATATTTTCCTATCTTCAAACGCATTTTTCGCGGATATGGTTAGTCGAGCTACCCCAAAAGCGAAGTAATGAAACTCAAATATTACAAACGTAGAGCACTAATATTTATTAGTTGAAATATCCCGCCAACATATTTGGCAGGTGCTGAGCGTGATTTTTATTTCTTGCCCGGCCTGTTGATCGCGCATTGTGGACACAGTTCCGAAGACCCCGGCTGATACTTCCGGCAAACCTCTGCCCTTGTCTCGTATATTGAGCAGATCCATTCATTCCCTTTAGCGAACAGGAAATGGTATTCCCGCGGATAATCGCCTGATTCCGTGGAAATAAGTCTATCGCCAGCCCAAGTGAGATGGTGGTTTTTGATGATGTCCAGAATGTCTTGCCTGTTTTCGGCACGCCAGCGATCAAAATCTTTTTGCTCTGCATAAGCAGTCAAATCGACAAAACAACATTTGCCGCATCGCAGGCAGGATAACGGCTCTTCCATAATTAGCACCTCTTAGATTTAGAATTAATTGTAACTTCCAAGAGTATTTACCAGCTTTATTTAACAGGACACTGCCCATAATTACCATAACAGTCAGCGATCGTATTTGTGACATTAACTACATAGGCGATGAAGTCTCATCACAGTTCGGATCGAAAAATTCAAGGAAAGTTGACATAGTTTCTTCCCACACCTTGTTCTTCGCTTCGTTGAAGCTCAACATCATTTCCGCGTCACGAGCTTCCAGAAACTGCTGAACATTACCCGTCGACTCCAATTCCGTATAGGTATTGGGTGCCTTGTCCTGTAAGGCCTTACGCATAATTGTGAGGCGGTTTTGCTTCTGGCTATCATCTGTCAGATCTATCATGGTCTTTATCCTGAGTTTTATTTTAAGAAAATATATTCTCTTTTAACAATAATATGTCAAACATCTCACAATCAGAAATCGTCATTACGGCAATTAAGATGGATATAACCGACCTTATTTTTCAACTTCCTGTATGGTCTTTATATCTTTAAAGCTATTGGACGACCAGATGTTTAAATCCTGCACCGTAACATTGCTGGAGCAGACAAACAGCCGTACCCCCTGCGGTAGCCGCGCTTTATCTTGTTTATCCTTATAAATCTTTAATGAACCGTCATGAAACAGGATTATATAATATTCCATTTTCCAATCTCCTTACAACATTTTTAGATTTAAGCGACATCATTTATTCTGTTTCGTAACAGGCCACTATCTCGCCAAAGTAATGGGTGTGGTAATCTTTTTGCGGATAGAGGACCTCATCATATTTCTTATCCAGATGAGCAGGATTCATGGCGGACTTGTATACTATTTTGCATTCATAATGAATCCCCGGCACCATAATGATCGGCGAGGCGACATTCCTTCCGTCTGCTGTTTCCATATTGCACATTTTGAATTTATCCACATCCCTGCCCGATTTCGTCCCGCAAAAAGCTAAAGCCTTCCCCATATCGCCGGAAGGTATTGTAACTGTAAAGTCCAAAGCCTTTTCGATAATACCAAAGGTGTGCCGGGAAGAGCGCACCGCCACCATCATGATCGGCTTTTGCCAGATGAATCCAATAGTGGCCCAGCCGATTGTCATAGTGTTGAGCGCTTCCGCCGCCTTAACGGTTAAAAAAGCGCCTTTTTTGATTCTGCTCATAGCATCTTCAGCAATGCTCATATAATTTAAATCTTTCATGTTAATCTCCTTTAATGAGACTCCAATAGGGCAAGCATAGCGCAGCCATATTGGTAAGTCGAATCATCCCCGAAGCGAAGTAATGAAACTCAAATATTACAATCATAGAGCAGCAATATTTGCTAGTTGAATTATCCCGCCAAAATAGTTGGTAGGGGCGTAGTGGGATTACTGACAATAGCTGGAATATAGTAAAATATAATATTTTAATAGAATCGTCATTAATTTTTTACAATTATTTGCAACATACTGCTGACGGATTGTTGAAAAACCACACATTTTTGGGGATTTTTCACTGATTGAGCATTCCGTTGAATGTATTAAATAGATATTTGGTTAAATGTCAAGGATAGGGATTGTACCACGATTAGCAATACTTTTTTACTATCCCCGCCGAACTTTAGCTAAATTGGCGTCAATTCTATGATAAAAAAATTCGGCAAACTGCTTATCACCGCCCAGATTTACTTTGATCATGACTTTGGTAACCTTTTTTTCAAATGGCAATATTTCAATCTGTAAAGGCTCTCTGCATTTTATCTCCAGAGAATATCCCTTCTCGTCCGCAGATTTATGGACTGTTTTTAAATTCAACTGTCGGGAAGACTGCATTACCGCCTTGCGCATAGTGGTTATATCCTCAGCATAATATTTGATAGCCTGGTGGCCTTTCCAACCAACATAGCCATCATAGACCGTTCCCAGAACCGGAACGAATGGCAAAACACTGCATCCCCAGCTAATATTTATGGCAAAAAACAGACAGGCACAGCAGATTATCTTTTTTAACATAATAGCTCCTTGGTTTTACAGATCGTCATTCTTTAGCCACTGCCCGGTCAACAACAGACCGAATAAACAGAACATTTCAATATCAGCAACAGAATTAAGCACATACAGCCATTATTCCGGCTGACAACATCTATATTTCTCTTTTAAATAATGCAAGATTTGACCCAGGAAAACGCTTTTTTTAGCATTAAAAGAGTTGAAACCGATTAAGACAATCATTGAGGAAATGGTTTGCTGATTTACGTTACTATTCCGGCCAAGCAAACACAGTGGTAATTTAGATATATAGAGCCGTACCCGACTATTAGATTGATTTCTCCCAACCCTGACCGAAATCGGCAAGCGGTCTGACACTGGCAACGGAAAACGTTACTGCCGCAGAAATCGTCTTGCTGGCAGCAACTCCTGCCTTTTCGTTTATCAATTTTTTCATCATATCAACGTTGTCTCCCGATGTTTCGCACTTGGTCATCTTCAGATAGATTCGAACACCTTTCCATTCAAATATACTTTTACCGGGTTCCATAATCATATAGCAGGCATTGGGATTTTCCTGAAGGTTGGCTAAAGTTTTATTCTTGCCCAGGGCCACCATGATTGTTGATTCGTCAATCATGCGCGGCGATCCAAAATAGGCTGAATTGACTTCTCCTGATTTGCTGCTTGTGCTGAGCACTCCGAGACGGGGTTGTTTGTTGAAATATTCCATTAAAGCTTTTGACATAATCTTTTCCTCCCTATCTTTCTGATTATTTACTATAAATGTCTATTTCCCGTTAATCGTTACCATGATCTCTTTGAAGCTTTCTACTGCAGCCGGAAATGCAGGAATGACGGGGCTTAGCGCGTGTTGTCAATTAAATAGTACCGTACCCGATTATTCCTTTAATTGTACTTGAACCCTTTGTTGGCACATTCAACTTCAAAGTGCACCACCATAGATTAAATAAAAGGACATGACGGGATTTTCTGGTAAAGTGTGAATCACAACCAACACACCAAACAGAAAGGAGCCCCTCATGCCCTACAATCATTTACCAGAAAATCCCGTCATGTCCTTTTATTTAATCTATGGTGGTGCACTTTGAAGTTGAATGTGCCAACAAAGG
>JANXZU010000042.1 GCA_025355345.1 Syntrophaceae bacterium | reverse complement strand
AACAGCGCCAGTAATCGCAATATTATCTGCAATATCGATCACTTCACTAATAATCCTGATCGGTTCACGATGGGGAATTAATTCTTCAATGTTAATCATACGCATATTCCATTTTTTGTTTTAATCATATATCCTGATTATATAAAAAACCAGCATTGATTTTTTTCATATTTTCCGCTAAAAAGAGCAAAATTTATTGAGGGATATTTACTGAATAATGACTGACTTGGCAAAAAACAATTTTGATAATTTATATAAAAAAATCCTGGTACCATCTAAAGCTCTTTGCCAGAAGGATTTTACCTTTTCCGGATATAGCTATGGTGAGATTTTTGAGTTGGCCGCAGGCCTTAAAAACACTCTATCGAGACGTGGCAAAGAAAACACTCTTTGTCTTTGTACTGAGAATAAATCTGTCATAGCCGCCTGTATTCTGGCATCACTTGCAGGATCGTGCCGGTTAATTCTTCCTTACGCATTCTCCGCGCATGCTTTAACCGAAATGTATGATGCTGTCGGATTTAACGCAGCCATCGCCGATCACCCGGAGGAAATGCCTGCCGGTGTGGAAATAATTACCCCCCTTGCCGGTAAAATAGCAGATATTGATGGAGAAGATATCCGCGATCCTGATGAGCCATTTCTCCGTCTTTTCACCGGAGGTTCAACGGGAAAACCAAAGGTCTGGTCAAAATCACCACGTAATTTGTTCGCCGAAGCTTTTTATTTGAAGGAAAAATTTGACCTTTCGGCCAAAGATTTATTTGTATCAACAGTACCACCTTACCATATCTACGGATTACTTTTTTCCGTTTTGGTGCCATTTGTCGCCGGAGCCAAAGTTTTATCGGACATCTATACCTTCCCTCAGGAAATAATTTCCATAACCAATAAGCACAAAGCGACAGTGCTGGTCAGTGTGCCGATTCACTATCGTTCCATGAAGGTCGAGGGTTTATCCGCGCCCTCGCTGAAAGTGGCTTTTTCGTCTTCCGGTGTTCTGAATCGCTCCGATGCCATTCACTTCCAAAATAAAACGGGATTAGGAATAACAGAAATATACGGTTCCACAGAGACAGGTGGGATTGCCGCACGCAGCATCAGTGAAAATACTGAAAGTTGGAAACCGGCCTACATGGTCTCATGGAAAATTTCCGGTAAAAGACTATCTATAAAATCTCCATTTATTTCGGCTGAAATGGAAAAGGATGCTGAGGGATTCTGCATGACCGGAGATGAAGTTCAACCGGACAAAGATAATCGCTTTATCCTTCTTGGACGTGCCGACGGCATTGTCAAAGTCGGCGGGAAAAGAGTTGATCTTCTAGATGTGCAAAATAAGATTCTGGCTTTGCCTACCGTAATTGACGCTCTGGTTATCGCATTACCTGCGGATAAAGGCCGTGAAAGCGTCATTGCCGTTGTAGTTGCCTGCAAATTGGACGAAATTCAATTGAAAAAACTGATGCTGGAAAAGCTTGAACCTTATGCCATGCCTCGCCGAATTAAAATTGTTTCCTCCATAGCCAGATCATCTACCGGGAAAATAGATCGCAGCAAAATCGAACAAGCCTTTCTTTCTTAATTAAATTTGAGTTCCACTGGTGGAAAATATATGTTCGTATTGATATTGAGAGCCTGTGCTTGTCATCGGGCGTAAATTTGTCCGATTAGTAATCAGAGGCAAATACAGTATTGTATGTGCCCCTGATCTTTGGTGTGATTGTGTTCTAAAGAGACCGGATTGCCGCCCTATCAAAGCGATAATCCGGCCTCTTGTTTTAGTCCAGCATATTACGGATAAGGCTCTTCCTGCACGGGAGGTTCCTGATATTCTTGCTGTTGATCCTGCTGATCGTCATCATATTGCTGCTGCTGATCCTGCGGGAACTGTTGCTCCTGATCATATTGTTGCTGTTGAACCGGTGGCGAAACCTGAGTATTTTGATCCTGCACCGGCACCGCCACTTCAGGCGACAGGGCAATATCTTCCATCTCCGGCGGCACATATGAATTGTCAACCTGTACACCGCGTGCTTCCAGTTCCCTTGTCCTAGCATCCATTACTGCCAACTGTTGAGCAAGCTCGGCATTATCAGCCGCTAACCTGTTCATTTCCATACGCCACGCGATGACATCAGGATCAACACGATGGCTATAATACCACAAAGCATACTGTTCGTCCGCGGCATGAGCAACAATAAAGGCCAGTGCCGGCGTATCCCACAATCCGAATCTCGGCTGCAAATTGAAAGCCCAGAAGGGTGTATGGTACCGATACGTTTCATAGAATACGACTCGCCGAGCATGGTAAGTCTCCGGATGAAAATGGTGTCTTGCAAAAACTCTGCGACGAATTTCCGGAGAGTGACGTACAACCACCCTGCTTAAAGGCTTAAACCTCGCCCTTTCACTTTGGTAGCGAACAGCCGCTCTGGTATTGTGTTCCGGCCTGATTTCCTTCTGACGGTCTTTTAACACCCGCTGTCTTTCCTGGGGCGGCTGTTTTATACTGACAGGCGGGCGCTGAATTGCATTAATGTTTGAATGTTTCTGCCCTTGCCCCTGCTGTCCCATCTTAGTACCGGGTTGATACGGTTGTTTCTGCACTGGTGGCTGGCCGGTCTGAGGCTGGATCGTCGGCACAGACCCAACTGGTTTCGGCCCGACTGGACGCTGAAGATGCTGGCCTGGTTGTTGTCCAACGGGAACTCCTGATTGCCCAGGCTGAATCCCTGATTGAGACGGTTGTTTGTGAACTGGCGGTTGACCGGTAGGAGGCTGGATCGCCGGCTCAGGTCCACCTGGTTTCGGCCCGACTGGAGGCTGCTGTTTCTGGATGTCCTGTTGTTTCTTCAATTGCTCCTGTTGGAGTTTTTGTTGCTGTTGTAACTGTTGCTGCTTCTGTATTTCTTGCTGTTGCTTTAGTTGTTGCTGTTGTTGCATCTGTTGCTGCTTCTGCAGATCCTGCTGTTTCCTTAACTGCTCCTGTTGTTGTCTTTGTTGTTGCTGCTTCTGCAGATCCTGCTGTTTCCTTAACTGTTCCTGTTGTTGTCTTTGTTGTTGCTGCTGCTGTTCCTGCTGCTGCTGTTCCTTCTTCTTTTTTAGCTCTTCAGGCGTTTCGGCGTAGACTACAATCGACATCAATAATGATATCGATATCATCAACGCTATCAGAACATTAATGACTTTCCATTGCCCTTGTTTCATCCTTCCACCTCCTATGGATTTTCTATACTAGTCATTCTTTTTGCTCCATATCACACTTATGTCTGAAAATAAAATGTTTGATTACAATGAGCTATGCGTAATAAAAGTGGAGAATATTCCTGATGCTTATCCGCAAATCCCGGTAATTGCCGTAACTGATTTTTCTGGCAACAGAATAAATCCTGAATTGATGGTCACGCCGAGTTTATCCATTTGCAGTTTTTCATAAATAACTTTTTGATTCTCCATTTTGAAATCAGCATATCCCGCCGAAAAACGCCTGGGCAAAAGCCTTTTCCCTTCTCTGAGCAATTGCCGGTTTAAATAATTCATAATCCAATCGAGTGCCGCATCTACCATTTCACTGGCAGTGGCATCAAAAACTACGGCCGCGACCAGATCATCCTGGCCGGTTTTTTCCGAAATTGCTTCCATGATGGCGCTTCCGGCAGTTGCTCCCATGAGCACGGCCTCAGGACAATCCTTAAGGAGCGCCGATAGCTTTTTGCTGCTAAAAATTATGTTTTCAGCCAGAGCAATTTCTTCCCCGTCGTTGTTGCTGATGACAACCCGGAGAAGTGATCCCTTAAGTAGAATCAATGATGCCGCTTCTTCTATTAAGCGACCAGTTTCCCGCTCTTGATTCAACGAAAGCTTTGTTGTTTTCTTTTTATATCCGAGGCGGAAATAGATTTTCGCGTAAGGGGGGTCAATTGAAATATTCCCGGGGAAAATTAAAGAATCGAGCATAAGGGTTCAACTTTTGCTTAGTGCTTAATCATGCCTTTAATTTATTTGAGTGCTTTTTCCAACGGGTCAGCCGGGCAAAAGCGTCCTCCACCAAATTCACCAACATATCCATATCCAGAGGTTTTTCAAAGTAATCATCAAATCCGGCTTCGCGGCATTCTTCTATTTCAAAAAGCGGTGACCATCCGGTCATGGCGTAAATTATAGAAATCGGTTTTGTCTCCCGTATTTGGTGGCAAAGCTCAATTCCGTTCATGCCAAAAAGTTTCAAATCAAGGAAAATTACATCGATATCTTCCAGCTGAAGAATTTTTAGTGCCTCCGTCCCACCTTCTGCGGCAATTACTTCATAGCCCGCTTCTGCAAACACAACGGAAAATAATTCGCGAATGGAATCTTCATCATCAACTACCAGTATTTTCCCCTTCACAACCCTATCCTTTCGGTTAAGTCTAATTAAGAAGTTGCTTAAGCATAGTTATTATCTGGTTGCCCATTTCCTCTGTGCCGACAAGCTTATTGCCTTCGGAATAAATATCCTGCGTCCGGAAGCCTTCTTTTAAAACTTCCGCTACGGCTTTTTCTACTAAGCTTGCATCCTCTGGCATGGCCAGTGAATACCGCAGCATCAGGGCCACCGATAAAATTGTTGCCAGCGGATTAGCTATATTTTTTCCGGCTATATCCGGGGCGGACCCATGAATTGGCTCATATAGTGCGCTATCCTTGCCCAGAGATGCCGAGGGAAGCATGCCGATGGAACCTGTCAGCATGGCCGCTTCATCGCTTAATATATCTCCGAACAAATTGGTGGTGACAATTACATCAAACTGAGCCGGATTGCGGATAAGCTGCATCGCACAGTTATCAACGTACATGTGCTTTAAAGTCACTTCCGGATAATTCCTGCCAACTTCTGTAACCACGGTGCGCCACAGTTCAGTAGTCTCCAGAACATTGGCTTTATCCACCGAAAGAAGATTTCGTTTTCTGCTCAGGGCAATTTCAAAAGCACGAACAGCGATCCTGGCAATTTCATCTTCCGTATAAACCATTGTGTTTACACCTTTGCGCTTGCCATCCTGCCCTTTTGTAACCCCGCGCGGCTGTCCGAAATAAACATCACCGGTTAATTCGCGAACAATCATGATATCTATGCCCTGCACTACACTTTTCTTCAAAGGAGAAGCATCCAAAAGTTCATCAAATACCGTGACCGGTCGTAGATTAGCATAAAGGCCTAATTTTTCCCGCAAGCCCAGCAGTGCTCGTTCCGGCCGTAAGCTATAATCCAGATTCTCCCATGCAGGTCCTCCTACCGCCCCCAAAAGAACTGCGTCGCAATGCATGGCCAGATCAAGACTTTGCTGCGGCAACGGAACACCGAAAAGATCGTAGGCGCTGCCGCCGACATACCCTTCTGCTATGGACAATTTAATCTTCCTTCTATCTGAAATCAACCTTAAAACCTTTAAGGCCTCGTTCATGATTTCCCTGCCGACACCGTCACCAGCAAAAACGGCGATTTCAAAATTATCCTTTTTCATTGTTTCCCTCATTTTCCGGCAATATGTTTCATCAAACCGCCATCGGCAATTAATTGCTCCATAAAGGGCGGAATGGGATTAATGCGAAAAGTTTTGTTTTTTGACGCTAGCGTTATCGTTCCCGAGGTACTATCCACAATTATTTCTTCCCCTTCCTGGATTGCTTCAAATAATTCCCGGGATTCAAAAATGGGCAGACCCATGTTAAAAGCGTTGCGATAAAAAATCCGGGCGAAGCTTTTGGCTACCACACAGGAAATACCCGCTGCCTTGATGGCAATGGGCGCATGCTCACGCGATGAACCACAGCCGAAGTTTTCTCCTCCGGCAATAATATCACCGGCCTTCATCCTTGTGACAAATTTTGGATCCGCGTCTTCCATGCAATGGGCGGCCAGTTCCTGCGGTTCGGATGTTGTTAAATAACGCGCCGGTATGATCGCGTCGGTATCAATGTTGTCACCAAATTTCCAGACTTTTCCTTGAAATATCATATTAAAGAAACCTTTCTTGATGAGACCCAAACTTCAAAAGTAAAATAACCTAAATTTCATCTTCGACACATTGAAGTTTGCTGGTCTAATTATCCAGCCATAGGCTGAGCAAAGCACAGGGCAACATGCCCGTGATTCTATAACTCTTCAGGTGAAGCAATTCTGCCTAAAATGGCTGAAGCTGCAGCGATTGCGGGGCTTGCCAAGTATACTTCGCTTTTGGGATGACCCATGCGGCCGACAAAATTACGGTTTGTTGTGGCAATTGCCCTCTCACCTTCCGCCAGAATTCCCAAATGTCCTCCCAGACAAGCGCCGCAGGATGGCGGGCTGATAACCGCGCCGGCATTAAGAAATATTTCCAGCAGTCCTTCCTGCATGGCCTGTTTGTAAATAAAAGGCGTTGCCGGAACAACGATTAATCTTACATTGGATGAGGCTTTACGCTTTTTAAAAATTTTCGCGGCTATTCTTAAATCTTCAATACGGCCATTGGTGCAGGAACCAATCAGCGATTGATCAATTTTTACCTTACCCGCTTTGCTCACACCTTTGACATTAGACGGCAAATGAGGAAAAGCCACCTGAGGTTCGAGCTTGCTTGCGTCGATTTCAATGATATCGGAATAAACAGCATCTGCATCAGAACTGTAAAATTTATAAGGACGCTTTGCCCGGCTTTCAACGTACTGTGTCGTAATTTCATCCGGCGGGAAGATACCGTTTTTTGCTCCTGCTTCAATGGCCATATTAGCCATGGAAAGCCTGTCCGCCATCGACAATTTACTGATAGTCTTACCTGTAAATTCCATTGCTTGATAAAGGGCTCCATCAACGCCGATGCGTCCGATGATGTTCAAAATCAAATCTTTCCCTGAAACCCATTTGGGCAATTTACCGTTAATTACAAATTTAATCGACTGCGGTACTTTGAACCAGAGTTCTCCTGTCAGCATGACCGCGGCAAGATCTGTACTCCCAACACCTGTGGCAAATGCGCCCAGCGCACCGTACGTGCAGGTATGACTGTCCGCACCGATAACCAGATCACCCGGCAGGACAATTCCTTTTTCCGGCAACAGGGCGTGTTCAACTCCCACCTGTCCCCCTTCATAAAAATGCGTAATTTTATGTTCTAATGCAAACTCACGAATGAACTTGCACTGCTGGGCGGAGCTGATGTCCTTATTCGGCGTAAAATGGTCAAGCACTAAGGCAATCTTGCTTTTATCAAAGACCTTTTTCCCCTGAGCTTTTATAAATTCCTTAATGGCGATAGGCGCGGTAATATCGTTGCCTAAAGCTATATCCACTTTAGCGTTAATCAACTGACCGGCCGAGATTTCCTTTAGTTTGGTATGCGCCATCAAAATTTTTTCTGTAATAGTGTTTCCCACGATTATGCTCCTCGTTTTAAAGTAAAATTATTCTTATCCTGTTTCTAATGTTTATTCAACCTTAACCTTTTTAGCATTTTCTTTCAAAAATTCCAGACGGTTGAGAGCATTGATATACGCTTTTGCCGAAGCGACAATGACATCGGGATGAGAGCCTCGACCAGCGACGGGGTTTCCGTTATATTTAAGCTGGACAGTTACTTCGCCCTGCGCGTCAGAGCCACCGGTGATGGCATTAACCGCGTATTTCAAGAGCGGATAATTAGTTTTGGTAATGCTGCGGATTGCCTCAAATGTCGCATCCACAGGGCCGTTGCCGAAACCGGCCGCGCGCACCAGATCTTTTCCCACCTGCATTTCCATGGTTGCTGTGGGAATGGCGACATTGCCGCTCACCACATTCAGATACACGAGGTTATATTTATCCTCTACACGGTAAACTTCTTCATACAAAATGGCTTCCAGATCTTCGTCATAAATGTCTTTCTTGATATCAGCAAGCGCTTTCACTTTTGCTGCTACTTTGTTTAGCTGCTCATCACCCAGCATATAGCCCATTTTTTTCAAGTGATGCGAAATGGCATTGCGCCCTGAGTGTTTGCCCAGCACAATATGCGTATCGCTGATGCCGACGGACTGAGGCGTCATGATCTCATAAGTGATTTTTTCCTTGATCAGGCCGTCCTGGTGAATGCCGGACTCATGAGCAAAAGCATTGGCGCCAACGATGGCCTTGTTGGGTTGCACGGGAATACCTGTAATCTGGGTCAATTGGCGCGACGTTTTATAAATCTGATCCGTCTTGATTTTTGTATAGAGGCCGTACAAATCTTTGCGCGTTTGCAGCGCCATAACGATTTCTTCCATTGCCGTGTTTCCGGCTCGCTCTCCGATACCGTTGATCGTGCATTCGACCTGTCTTGCCCCGTTTCTGATAGCGGCCAGAGAATTGGCAACAGCAAGCCCAAGATCATTATGACAATGAACGGAAATAATTGTATCGCCCATATTTTTGACATTGGCAAAAAGATATGCAATCAGGCTGCCGAATTCATCCGGGATGGTGTAGCCGACTGTATCAGGGATATTGATGGTGCAGGCTCCGGCGTCTATCACTGACGAGACCATTTCTACCAGATAATCTTTGTCTGAGCGCGTAGCATCCATAGGCGAGAACTCAACATTTTTTGTGTATGAGCTGGCAAGCTTAACTGCGGCCACAGCTTCTTTGAGTACCTGCTCCCGGCTTTTTTTAAGCTGATACTTCAAATGAATATCCGAGGAGGAAATGAATGTGTGAATACGGGGATCGGCGGCATGTTTGATGGCCTGCCAGGCGCAGTCAATATCACCTTTATTGGCACGGGCAAGACCCGCCACCTGAGTTTTTTTGATCTCTTTAGCGATTTGCCGCACGGCGTCAAAATCTCCGTCGGAAGCGATGGGAAATCCCGCCTCGATAATATCGACACCGAGTTTTTCCAGCTGCCGGGCGAGAATTATTTTTTCTTCCGTGTTCATACTGGAACCTGGCGATTGCTCGCCGTCACGCAACGTCGTATCGAAAATATATACGCGATTTTTTTCCTTCTTCATAATGGTTATCCCCTTTCAATGATACTTAAATTTTACAATCGGTACTTCACAGACCCCGCAGTCGCGGCACTTCATTTCTAGCAGTTGAGTCTCTTTATTATGCATCCCCACTTGCTTCGCATGTGGGATAATTCAACTTACAGATATTACTTCACTGCGCTCGTAATATCTGAGTTTCATTAAATTGGAGCCTCACGAAAAAAGGCCATGGGTTTTAGCGCCCACGGCCTTTCAGGTAATCAGCTATTAATAAGTTCAGTGACGACCTAAAAACGATGGGCTCATGGCCTTAAGTAAAAGGCGCAACAGGGCGAGACCCAAAAGCAGTGGCAAAATGCTGTTTGCTAAATTTTGAATTCTCGCTATGTTCGACATCGTTTTTATAACCCTCACGATAAGTATTGTTGAGAACATTAATCTAAATCGTGATTATTGTCAAAAGTTTTTTTAACATTAGTGAATTAAATATTTAAAAAGAGAAAAGGAGCATCTTGATTTTACTGCCGCCTTTTGCTAAAATTTCTAAAGAATCAGTATTTATGATTTAAAAAAGTTCGGCAAAGATAATATGGCGGAAATAGAACTCACCAGGATAAAAAGGATCAAGCGCAGATTAACCGAAAAAATAGGCAAGTCGTATTTTGTCCGGTTTCATATGTTTATGATTTTATCCGCAACCATTTTAAGTGGTGTCCTTTGTTCCAAAATGCTTGTTCTCTTTGGCGTTAAAAGCATGCCGCTTCGCTATGGAATTGCAATTGTTCTTTCGTATCTGCTGTTTTTCCTGTTCATTAAATTGTGGCTTTTGTATATCGGCGTGGGGAAAAGCATACGGCTGCCAAGCGATGAAAAAGGCAGCAGCACATCGTTTGTTAATGTTATTCCCATTCCCGATGGATCAATTTCAGAAGCAGGCGACGCCTCTGCATTTGATGGTTTCAAGGGCGGTGGATCCGGGGGTGGTGGGGCAGAAGGAAGTTTTGCTGAAAGCATTACTCCGGTATCGGGAGCCACAGATACTGGCTCCGGTTCGGGTGCAGTTGTTGATGCTGCCGGAAGTATATTTGATGTCGGCGATGATTCAGCCTTAACACTGATTGCCATTGTTTTGCTTGTCATCTTGGTTTTGTCTATTTTTATTGCTGGAGGGTTTTTAATCTGGAGCGCTCCTACCATATTATCGGATGCCGCATTTCAGGCACTTTTAGTTGCAGGGTTTGCCCATAAAATCCGACAGGCTGAGAAAACTCAGTGGGAGATTACGATATTAAAAGCTACATGGTGGGCTTTTTTAATAGTTCTGGTTTTTTCTATTGCCTTTGGAATAGTTGCTCAAATAGTTTTTCCGGATGCCGTTACAATAAAAGACTTCGTTGTTCTTTTGCTCAAAGCATAAAAAGGGGGAGCGGATGCTCCCCCCTTTTTATGATGGATGAGATATTTTAGCTATTGGCAGTTACCCATTCCTGGTCCAGAACCATGGCCGGGTCCGAATTCATCATGGCCTCTCATTCCGCCGCGGGGTCCAAAGCCATGCCCTCTGCCCCAATGAGAATTGGCCATCTTTTCATTTTGTTCCGGTGTAAGCAATTTACGGATTTCCAGTTTCAATGCCGTATCTTTATCTTCTAAATTATCGCGCAGGGTTCTCATTTCTTTCTGGGCAGCAGTAATCTTATTCCTATCAGGGTTGGCCTGCAGCCACAGTCTGCGCAATTCCACGGATTTATCAAACATCTTTTCCCTAAGTGGTCTTACTTCCTTCTGATGAGCTGTATGCAGTGCTTCAATTTTTGTCTTCTGCTCATCGGTCAGATTTAAATTTTTAAATATTCTGTCCTGATAATATCCAGGGTCGCCTCCCGGACCATTACCCGTGCAACAGCCACGGCCGAAAGCAAACGCCGGCACCGTTAAAAGTACTCCCAAGGCAACAACCATTGTTACTAATGCTAACTTTTTCATAAAAAATCTCCTTTCCAGAGTTTTGAAACTATTTTTTTACCGCAATTAAATTACCTTCATAATTATTGATTAATCTGACAGATAGATAGGCAGCCAGTAAATATTCCATAAGCATTTTTCTCGGAACAAGTGAATAATAACGTCCCAATAACAATCCTATGGCTATGCTTAGTAATATCAATGTCAGCTTTTTCATAATCAATCTCCTGAACGGTTATTCCCATCGCTGTTGTCTTCTTACTGAGCAAGCCTTATGCCAACAAAAATTTAGCAAGATAACTGCCTGTTATTGAATAAAAAATTACGAATAAGCTAAAATATCATTTGTTTTTTATTAGAATTGAGTGGATAATATATATCCAGCAGGTAGTATCCACATGGGTACAAAATATCCATAGAGACGTGGAGAATTAAGTATGGCGCTAAAAGCTAAGAAAAAAAGTTGGTTTAATATCTCCTTCTTGACAGTTGTCGGAGCAATCGCTGTCATGGCTGTTGTCTCCGCTGTAATGACCTTTGCACATTTCCAACGGCAAAGGCAGCAGACAATTGAGCTCCTAGTGGAGAAAGGCACAACACTAATCAGCTCGTTTGAAGCCGGTTTGCGCAGTCCTCTGAGCATGAGGACAGAAAAGTTCGGACTGCAAAAGTTATTGATGGAAACAGCCCAACAACCTGATATTGACTACATCATTGTCACCGATAACGAGGGTAATATTCTTGCCGATAGTGATCCGGCGCAAGTTGGTGGCAAATACGGTATGGATTTGGATATCGGAGCACTCGCTTTATCCCGCGAGATTCGGTGGCGTCAGATTGCCAATCCTCAGGGCGCGGGCACATTTGAAGTTTACCGTGGTTTTTCCCCGCAGGAAAGATTTGCACAGGATTCAAAACCGACACAAAACAAGTCAAAAAACATAAAAACCGGCAGTATGATAATTTTTGTCGGGTTGAATATGATGGCGATTGAAAAGGCCGATTCCGAAGATACTAGAAAAACAATAATCATCGCGCTGATTCTATTATTGATCGGTTCCCTGGCCATCATTTCCCTTTTTCTTTTTCAGGTCTATCAGCTTGCACGCACATCATTATCCCGCATCACAATATTCTCGGACGCGCTGGTAAAAAATATGCCCATTGGCCTGATCGCACTGGATGATCAAGGCAAAATTGTTACCTGTAATGAAAAGGCGCAAGCGGTATTAGAAGTCCCTTGCAGTAATGCTTTGGGTAGAGAAGCCTTGTCTTTATTGCCTGCGCCACTGGGGAAAATGCTAGCCGAGCTTCCGGCAAGCGGCGGCTTTTTGGAGCGCGATATTCAATTGATCACAGTTTACGGCAAGGAGCATATCTGGGAAACCGTTGCGGCATGCCTTATGGATGAAGGAATTCCCGCAGGCCGGATACTGCTGATCCGTGATGTTACAGCGATCAGACAATTGGAAAATGAAGTTGCCAAAAGCCGGCACTTAAACGCAATCGGCTCGCTTGCGGCAGGCGTTGCCCATGAAATCCGCAATCCTCTTAGCTCCATCAAGGGATTTGCTGTTTATTTCAAAGAAAGACTATCCGGTAATAAGGAAGATAAAGAGACGGCGGATGTTATGATTGCGGAAACTGAAAGGCTCAATCGTGTAATCAGCCAGCTCATTGAATTTGCCAGGCCGCTGGAACTGAAAAAAGAAAAAGTGCAATTTGTAGAATTGGTAAATCATACAATAAAATTAATTGCTACCGATGCGCAGAAAAATAAAGTCGCCATTGCAATTAATGTAGCGAAGGAAATCCCTGTGGTAGAAGTTGATCCTGATAAAATCAAGCAGGTGCTTCTCAACATTTTTCTCAACTGCGTTGCTGCTGTAAAAGATGGTGGCAAACTGACAATTGAGCTTGCGCCAAGAGAAGATAATCTGATCGTAATAATTTCCGATAACGGTTCCGGCATTAATGAATCGGATTTACCGAAAATTTATGATCCATATTTTACTTCGAAACCGGCGGGAACGGGCCTTGGTCTTGCGGTAGTACAGAAAATAATGGATGCGCATGGCGGCAAGATTAATGTGGAGAGCACCATTGGTCTTGGAACAAAAGTTTATTTGCATTTCCCGCTTACCGCCAACAAAGACTTTAAGGGATAAAAAATGAAACTCCATCAAACAATTTTAATTGTCGATGATGATCTTGCCCACCGTACCATGCTTAAAAAACTACTGGGTGGCTGGGGCCATGAAATATCTGAAGCGGATGACGGCGCTGTCGCGATTGACGCGGTGCAGAAACGTTCATTCGATTTGATTCTGATGGATATTCGGATGATCAATGTTTCCGGTATTGAAGCCCTTGAACAAATCAAAGTTATCAATCAGGCAATTCCAGTAATTATCATGACAGCCTATGCATCTGTGGAGACAGCCGTTGATGCCCTGAAAAAAGGCGCTTATGATTATCTCACCAAACCACTGGATTTTGATGAACTCAAAATTGCCATCAATCGTGCTACAGAGCATAACCGGCTCAAAAAAGAAAACCAATATTTAAAAGAAAAGCTGGGAATGAAGTTCGATACACAAAATATGATCGGCCGCAGTCCATTGATGGTCAAGCTTTTGGAGACAGTTGCGCAGGTAGCCGCAACGGAAGCCACCGTTCTCATTACCGGGAAATCGGGCACAGGTAAGGAAATGATTGCCAACGCCCTTCACTATAACAGCCAACGCAAAGATGCGCCCTTTATCAAAATCAATTGCGCGGCGCTGACCGAATCACTTTTGGAATCAGAACTATTCGGGCATGAAAAAGGCGCTTTTACCGGAGCAGATAAAAGAAGGGAAGGAAAATTCCGTCAGGCGGATGGCGGCAGTATATTTCTGGATGAAGTAAGTGAAATGTCCGCTGCAATGCAGGTTAAGCTTCTGCGGGTTTTGCAGGAAAGAGAATTAACAATGGTTGGTGGCGCGGAAGTGATTGCCGTTAATGTACGTGTGATTGCCGCGTCCAACAAGGATCTAAAAAAAGAAATGGAACATAAACGCTTTCGTGAAGATCTGTTTTATCGTCTGAACGTTGTGGCTTTGCACGTTCCGCAGCTTTCAGACAGAAGGGAAGATATTCCAGTACTGGCGCAACACTTTCTGGAAATGTTTGCCGCAAAAAATAAAAAAACCATTAAAGGCTTCACACCACAATCGATGGAGAAACTGGTTAAATACGCCTGGCCGGGTAATGTCCGTGAATTGATGAACGCGGTGGAACGCGCTGTTGTTTTATCGTGTGCCGAATATATTGATGCCGACGAGCTGGCGCTTTTGATGGCGGATAGTCCAAATATCCTGGGCAATGATAAATTTAATTTGCCGGTAAATATGCCTCTCGATGAAGTGGAAAAAAGAAGCATTCTGGAGGCAATTAATTCTTGCTGCGGCAACAAAAGCGAAGCCGCCCGCCGCTTAGGCATTACCCGCAAAACCCTGCGGAAAAAACTGGATAAGTATGAAAGTCGTGGC
>JANXZU010000132.1 GCA_025355345.1 Syntrophaceae bacterium | reverse complement strand
CCCGGTTCTATCGGACAGATTTTACTGGTTATGCATGAAACCGGTCTTTTGGGGAAAATAATTCCGGCCTTTCAGGCGCTCACCTGTAAAGTTGAATACGACCAGTACCACGAGTTCACAATTGATCAGCATATTTTGCTTGCGCTGTGTGCCTGTGATGAACTGGCGCTTGATCCAGATGTCGGGATCAAGAACAAATATTTAGCAGCAAACAAAACTGTGTTACGTTTGGCCATCCTAATGCATGATGTCGGCAAAGTACAACCGGGTGATCATGCTCAGAATGGAGCGATTATTGCCGAGAATATTTGTGAACGTTTGGGGTTAAGTGATAGTCAAACCAGTAAGATTCGATTCCTTGTTTATCATCATTTAGATATGTCGAATATGTCCCTTCAGCGAGAACCTGATGATAACAATATTGCTGCCATGGCCGGCTATATTAGCGATCGCGATACACTTGATCTTCTTTATCTGCTTACCATAGTCGATATCCGCAGCGTAGGGCCGCATACCTGGACCGGCTGGAAGGCATATCAATTAGAACAACTGCATGATCGTGTTTTTCAGTTTCTTGATAATAACGGAGAATATCGGGAGGCTGCCATTTCCCGAGCGGATATATCAATTCCCGAAAGCTCATATTTGCGAGATAATCTTCCTGAAGATAGAGAGAAGCATTGCCGATGGTTGTCGGAAATTGATGCCAGTGGACTGCAACTCCACCATGAATCATATGCGGGTTTTGAACGTGTAACTGTCTGTGATTATGACAGAGCAGGATTTTTAAGCGATATTATCAGTTGTTTTACCGCGGAGGGATACAACATCCTGAGCGCCCGCATCTATTCCACAGTGGATGGAAAAGTTCTGGATATATTTAATCTGGAGGCTCCGGAGAGGCCGCGCATTGCAGCACAAAAACGAATCAGTAATGTCTGTACGAAATGGAATATGCTTAAAACAGAGCAGATGTCTGCCGATGATTTGGTGCGGCAGCGTTTGAAAAATTATCCTCCTTCCTCGCTTCGCCGCAGTCTCCAGAAACAACCCATTGATATCCGTATCAATAACAATGAATCTCAGTTGGCCACGATCATCGAGATCGATACCGATGATAATTTCGGCCTGATGCACAAAATCACCCGCTGCTTTCACGAAAATCAAATCAATGTAGTGTCCGCTAAATTATCAACACGAAATGACAGGGCTGTCGATGTTTTCTATGTAACAGATATGGCCAAAAGAAAAATTACCTCTTCCAAACATACCGATAATTTAATTAAATCTTTAACCACAGCTCTGAAATCAGAACAATAATCCAGCCGAGAATTTATTCCTTAATTATTTTTCTTTAATAATATTTTTCTGTTATAATCAGCTAAATTTATTTCAAGATTCGCTAGAAATATTTATTTGATAATAAAACGTAAAAGGAGAAGCCGATGTTCGATTACATGATGACGAAAGAACAAATTCAGATTCGTGATGAGGTGCGTGACTTTGTCAAATGGGTGCCGCGACAGACGATTCTGGATATGGATACGGATAAAATTAAATTCCCGAAGGAGTTTTTGCAGGAAGCCGGCAGGCGAAATTTGCTGGGGTGCCGTTATCCGAAAAAATGGGGGGGCCGTGAAATGGATTGGGTGACCACCGGCATTGTAATGGAAGAAGTGGGGACGCTGGGTTATGAATTTGCGTGTGTCTTTGGAGTGGGCGCGGAATTGGTCTGTGACGCAATTATACTTCATGGTACTGATAAGCAAAAAGAAAAATATGTGAAGCCACTGCTCAAAGGTGAGCTTTTTGCGGCGGAATGCCTTACCGAACCGCGTGGTGGCTCGGATTTCTTCGGGGCGACAACCAAAGCTGAAGATAAAGGCGATTATTATCTTTTAAATGGCCAGAAACGTTTTATTGTCGGAGCAGAAGGCGCTGATTTTTTCCTTGTTTACGCCAAAACTAATCCCGAAGCAAAGCCACAGGACGCTATCACCTGCTTTATTGTTGACCGCACAGAAGGTGTAGAAGTGAAATATCTTTATGGTTTGATGGGTTGCCGCGGCGGTGGAACCGGCCGGCTAATCTTCCGCGACGTGAAAGTGCCCAAGGAAAATGTACTGGGCAAAGTTCAAGGCGCCTATGCCGTTTTCAATACAATGATGATCCCGGAGCGCCTGGGTACGGCTATCATGACTATCGGCGCTGCACGTCCGGCTCTCGATATCGCCACAAACTATACGGCGAAGCGCAAAGCGTTTGGTCAGACGATAAATCAGTTTGAAGGCGTAAGTTTTCAAATTGCCGAAGCTGTAATGCTGCTGGATGCTGCACGGGCCATGGCCTATGCTACAGCCTGCGCGGTAGATGCAGGCGTGGATATGAACAGGGTGAGGCGAATGGTTTCGCAGAGCAAAAAATTCATCACCGAATCATGTCAGAAGGTCGTCCATAATTCCATGCAGGTAATGGGCGGCATTGCCTATACCAATGTTTTTCCCGTGGAGCGCATTTACCGCGATGTCCGTCTGGCTTCAATCTGGACAGGTACCAGTGAAGTGATGTCAATGATCACGGCTCATGAATGGTACCGTGAATATTTCGCACAAAAAGCAAAAAAAACGACGCGCGATTGTGAGCTTGATGCACAAGAAGCTTCTGACGATGAAAAAATTTACGATGACGATGATATGTGGAGCAAAGGATGGTAATGAGGCTCAAACTTCAAGAGTGAAGCGCATTGAAGTTTGCAAGCCGAATTATCCCCGAAGCGAAGCGTAGGGGGGTAATGAGGCTCAAACTTCAAGAGTGAAGCGCATTGAAGTTTGCAAGCCGAATTATCCCCGAAGCGAAGAGCAGGGGGTAATTAGACCCAAGCTTCAGAAGCAGAGCACACTGAAGCTTGCTGGTCGAATTATGCCGCGAGTAACAAGTCGCGGTATAGATGACACAAATTTATAAAATAAAAGCATAAACTGTTTGACCAAACTTCTTCATTCTATTATATTTAAGTACATGAACATTTACGTAGCGAATATGCTGATATTTTGTTATTATGTTAGGCAAACTTTGTTACTGGAAAATTCAAAAGGATTAAAATGCAAACTATTCAACTTAAGGCTGGCATAAGCCTCGATATTATCTTCGAAAATGAAATCGCGAAAAGCAATGCTCATTACCTGAAGGCGGTGGTTTACGACTATGAAAATGATTTGATCACAATTTCGCAGACATCTCCTGCCTTGAACAGAAGTTTTCTTGATCGCCGTATCCTGATTACTTTTTTGGCTAGTACTGAAGGGCGCGTACTGCGTTTTGGTTTTCCGGCACGGTTGATTGATCTTATTGCCACTTATCAGATTGCCTCGGGAAACGCTGTGGAAGCGCTTCAGGTGAAAAAGTATGCCGATCCAGAGCCTGTGGATTTCCGCATGTATTTTCGGGTGAGGATGCCATCGCAAAGCGATCTGAGTCTTTTTCTAAAAGAAGAAAAAGTAAATTTAATGGATATATCTATTGGCGGTGCGAAATTTACTTATCCTAAAAATTACACATTCCGGCCTGCCGATTTGGTAAAGTGTACGTTAATTATCGGCAGCACGATTTTCAACGTGAATGCGAAAGTGCGCAGCGTAACGACTTCCCGTGAAGAGGCTGCCAATAGAAATCTCCAATACGTATCTGTCGAATTTATCCCTGAAAATAAGAAATTGGAAGCCTCATTGAGCAAGGCCATCCTCGATATAGAAAGAGAGCTTCTGAGTGAGGGTAAATTTTAAAAACTGATCAATAAATAAATTTAATTCCTGCTGATGAGCAGGTGAAGTATAAAAAATATCTAAAGAGAGGACTAATTATGGGTAAGTCACAGGACGCAAAAAAAGACGAGAAGAAAAAACCGGCAAAATCGGCAAAAGAAAAAAAAGATGCAAAGAAGTTGAAAAAAGCAAGTAAAGCGTAGGCATAACAACAAGTTGCTTTCAAAACACCGTCGCAGATGCCCAACGGTGACCCTATAGTGCCCTTCAGGGTATTTAGGTTATTAAGGGGGCTGTGAGCGGGATAGTTGAAAGCAACTTTGTGTTCCTTGGCATTATGTCCGGCAGATCAGCCTTTAGTGAGACTCGCCGAAAACGAACGAAGTGAAGTTTGCCCCTGCCACCTGAAGGTGGCGGGATAATTCGCTCTAAGATTTTCCGGACACTACGTTTCGGAAAATCAAGGCTCATTAAAGCGCTAGTCATAGTGAGTCCCAAGTTTCAGAAGCGTAGCGCACTGAAATTTGTGGGACGAACTATCCAATAGCCGAAGGCTATTGGAATTATCCCACGTGCGAAGCTAAGTAGGGCTAATATTTGATAGCTACTTGGCATAGGATATTCGGGAAAAATCCTGAAACGGAGTTTTTATGAAAGTTAAGTTTATTGGAGCAGCAAGGGCCGTCACCGGTTCTTGTTTTATTATTGAAACGGATAAGGCCAGGTTCGCTGTTGATTGCGGTATGCATCAGGGGACATCTGAAATAGAAAAGCGCAACTGGGACATCAGTGTTTACAATCCCGGGCATATTGATTTTTTTCTGATTACCCACGCGCATATCGATCATTCAGGACTTCTGCCCCGTATGGTGCAAAATGGTTTTCGTGGCCCAATATACGCAACAGAGCCTACAGGAGACCTGGTTAAAATATTGCTGCTCGACAGTGCTCATATTCAAGAGGTGGAAACAGGCTGGAAAACGAAAACAATGCAGCGGAGCGGGGCAAGTACTGAGGCAAAACCTCTTTATACGCTAAAAGATGCTCAAGACACTGCCCCTTTAATTAAAACCAAAACTTACGAAAGTGTTTTTAGCCCTGCCGATGGAATAAAAGCAAATTTCCGCGATGCCGGCCATATTTTGGGAGCGGCCATACTGGAATTATTTATCGAAGAAAACGGCACAACGACAAAGTTGGTTTTCTCGGGTGATATCGGCCGTCGCCATCAGTTGTTAATGGAAGATCCCAGCAAAATTGCTGAGGCCGATTTTCTTTTTATGGAATCAACTTATGGCGACCGCAATCATAAAGGTGAAGAGGACAGCTTAAATGAACTGGCAGAAGCGATCAGTTATAGTTATAAAAAAGGCGAGAAAATCATTATTCCCGCTTTTGCAGTAGAGCGAACACAAGAGATTCTTTATTCATTGCATCTTTTGTCTATGTCCGGAAAGTTGCCTAAAGATTTACCCGTTTTCCTGGATAGCCCGTTGGCGATTAAGGCTACAGAAATATTCCGCCGCTACCGCTCATATCTTGACTCCGAAACACAAGACCTTCTGAAAAAGGGCGAGGATCCTTTGGATTTGCCACAATTGAAGTTTTCTTCGACAACAGCCGAGTCTATGGAAATTAATGTAATGAAAGGACCGGCGATAGTAATTTCTGCAAGCGGCATGGCTAATGCCGGCAGGATTAAGCATCACCTGAAGCATAATTTGTGGCGGCCGGGAGCCAGTATCGTTTTTGTCGGTTACCAGGCACAGGGGACCCCTGGCCGCAGGATAGTGGATGGCGCGAAAACAATTCGCCTTTTTGGGGAAGACATCAGCATAAAGGCCAAAGTCTTTACAATTGGCGGTTTTTCCGCGCATGCGGGTCAGGATCAATTGCTGGAATGGCTTACAAATTTCCAGAATAAGAAAATGCAGATATTTTTAGTTCACGGCGAAATTTCCGCGCAGGATCAACTGGCTTCTTTAATTCGGAAAAGATTTGGTTTTGCTGTGACAATACCGGAATATCTGGAAGAAATAAATTTGCAATTGGGTGCTCCGGTGCAGGAAGTGAAAAAACTGCAGACGGCAGAACCAAAAATCAGTTGGGAATTGCTTTTGGATGATCTGGGGTCAAAAATATCCCGTCTTAGTGCCCAGCAGGAAAAGTTAAAGTCCTTACCCGCAAGCAGGCAAATTGAAATCATAAATTTACTGCTGGAGGCTAATCAAAGGATCAATGATATTAAGTCCGATGTCTAGCAAGACAGTCCCTTTAGCCTATCTACCTATTTTAATCTCCGGATGAAAGATTAGTGCCATTGTTTCGATAGCATCAACAATGCGGGGAGAGGCACGGCCAATGATATCGGTATCTATAGGATGAAGCCGATTGTTTTTTACCGCTGGAACTTCTTCAAACTGCCTCCAGAATTTTTTTACTGCAATGAACTCTTTATCATTGGCCATGGGCGCAAATAGAATTATATCCGGCGCTCCCGCAATAATACCTTCCGGACTGTAGCGCGGGTAACTGGCGGTATCTGAACTTGCTATATTGATGCCGCCGGCACGTCCAATGACTTCATTAATTAACGTCTTCCCGCCAATCGTAATTAATGGTTCCAGCCCGATCTGAAAAAAAACACGCGGTTTACTTTTGTGCCTGATTTGTGTTTCGATATTGTTGATGCGTTTTTGCAGCTGCCGCACCAGGATTGCAGCTGCATTTTTGCGGGCAGTTATTTCACCTAAGTGTGAAATACTCTTGAGGATGCCATTCGTGTCTGATGGGTTTGTTACATAGACCGGTAAGCCGATTCTTTCAAGCTGCCTTACAGTATCTGGCCTGTTACCGTCGGCAGTAGCGATGATCAGGTCGGGCTTGAGAGACACAATCTGCTCTATGGATGGATTAATAAACCCACCGATCCGCTGTTTTTGCCGGGCGGACGGCGGCCAGTTACAAAAACTGGTTACACCCACGATTTTATGGGCAAGTCCAAGTGCGTAAAGAGTTTCCGTGATTCCGGGGGCGAGAGAAATGATGCGCTGAGGGTTTGGAGAAATATTTACTCCGCGGCCTGTTTCGTCGGTTACCTGATCGGCGAAAGATATGCACGGTAATAATATAGCAATAACGATCGATAGATAAACGGTTACGAAAATTTTAACAGTGGTAAATATTTTAAGCATAATTATTTATGGTTAACTGTTTTTTTTGAAGTCATATTTAAGTTCATAAAGAAACTTTACGAAAATATGAAGTTGTGTGAGATCGACATCAGGTAATTGACCAAAGGGAGCGGCGTATTTAACGGCATGTAATGCCGCTTCGTCAAGAATTAACGAGCCGGAAGAATTGATGATACTTGCTTCCGCAACGCTGCCATCGGAATTAATTGATATTTTGAGAACGGCAACACCCTGTTCGCCCGCGTCTCTTGCTTTTTCGGGATATTTCCATGTACTGCTAAGCTTCCTGACCATATCAAGTCTGTATTGCAGATACTTGGCCTCCGAGCTGCTCAGGTCTATGGTATCTTCCCGCCAACCGCTACTACTACTCTTTTTTACAGCTTTGGCCGGGGTTGATTTTTTTTCTTCGGTCTTGCTTACTTTTTGGGGTTGTCTTGGTGTGTCCGGTTCCTCAATACTTACGTTATATACTTCCGTATATTTTACATTTTCCCGCAAATCAAGCATGCTGGTTGCCAAGATCAGCGCCATATGCCCGATAATTGAAATCAGTACCGGCCAAAATATAGCTTTTTTTACATCCATGATTAATATTACCTGAATATAATCATATACGGCATTTGCCATAAAATCAACTATATGATAACGACTTTTACAATAGTGTAATTATGACAGGATAATATATGCAAAATGACCATGACTTTATGACAAAAGCACTGGAAGAAGCGCAGAATGCTTACAGCGCAGGTGAAGTGCCGGTTGGAGCAGTACTTGTGCACGATGGCGAAATTATTTCGCGGGCGCATAATATGCCGATCACCATGAATGATCCATCAGCTCACGCGGAGATCTTGGCTTTAAGGCAGGCAGGAAAGATGCTGGGGAACTACCGCCTTGTGGGAGCAGAGCTTTACGTTACGCTTGAGCCCTGCATCATGTGCGCGGGTGCCATTGTCCAGTCGCGGCTTTCACGTGTCATTTTCGGGGCTCGTGATCCGAAATGCGGGGCAGTGACTTCACTTTACAGTGTTTTGGCTGATAATAGGCTGAATCATCAGGTCGAAGTAACTGAAGGAATATTGCAAGAAGAATGCGGGGAAATTATGAGTAGATTTTTTCGTCAAAAGAGGGTAATAGCCCATTCGGCTGATTAATACGGTGTGGAGAGGTACCGAAGTGGTCGTAACGGGATCGACTCGAAATCGATTTGGGGGTCACAAGCTCCCACGGGGGTTCGAATCCCCCTCTCTCCGCCAGAAATAAATATAATGACGTAACCTGTTACGTCTCAATGATTAAAAATATTGCAATAACCGGAGAGATGTCCGAGTGGCTTAAGGAGCACGATTGGAAATCGTGTGTATGCCCACAAAGGTGTACCGGGGGTTCGAATCCCCCTCTCTCCGCCAGTTAGAAAATATCTTTGTTAGATAGTTGCCGTTTTTCGGCGCAAATGTTTTTATAATTTTTTAACCCGCACTTGCGATGATAGCCGTCATAAAATACTTAAAGTTCTTAAAGCTTATATCCCCCTGTTATTTAATAATAAAATAACAATCAATGACTGCATAATAGCCGTATTTGATAATAGTAATGCTTACTAAAAATCAATAGAAAAAAATTGGGTTGATTCCTGTTCATTTATCAATTAAGATTCTTCTAATAAATGGTTTTATAGTGTGGCCGGGTCCCGCGCAACGGTGGTAGTGAAGCTCAAATTTTCAAAACGAAGTGTCCCCTTAATAACCTAAAGGGCACTATAGGGTCACCATGGGGCATCTACGACATGGAAATTTGTAAGCTGAACTATCCCGTGAAGCGCTGAGAATAACACCAGGAAGTATATTTTGTAGTTAGTACCTGTGTTTTAATGAGAAATAGTGTGGCCGGGTCCCGCGCAACGGTGGCTTGTGAACCCCGTCAGGTCCGGAAGGAAGCAGCGGCAGCAATGTCCACCATGTGTTGCGGTAAACCCGGTCACCAATTAATTTAATGCCATTTCGATTTCAAAGGATAACGACGCAGCCAAAAAAGTTAGCCGAAGAAAGCGAATTGGCATCAGGAGTTCAATTGGAATATTTAGTGCTAGCCCGCAAATTCCGGCCGCAAACATTTGAAGATGTTGCCGGTCAGGAACACGTCGTAAAAACCCTGAGCAATGCTATTGGTAAAGGGCGGGTGGCACACGCTTTTCTTTTTAGTGGTCCGCGCGGCGTCGGCAAAACATCAGTGGCGAGAATCCTTGCCAAATCACTCAATTGTGAAAAAGGACCGACAGCTACACCTTGTAATGTTTGCTCCAACTGTATCGAAATTACCAAAGGCACCTCGCTGGATGTACGCGAGATAGACGGCGCCTCCAACCGCGGTATCGATGAAATTCGTGAGCTGCGGGAATATATCAAGTTTGCTCCGGCTGCCGCAAAATACAAAATATACATTATTGATGAAGTGCACATGCTGACTCGTGAGGCTTTCAACGCGCTTTTGAAAACTCTGGAAGAACCACCGGCGCACGTAATTTTCATTTTTGCCACAACCGAAACCCATAAAGTTCCCGCGACAATTCTTTCCCGTTGCCAGTGCTATGATTTCCGCCGAATTTCACTTGTGGAAATCGCGGCTAACCTAGGCAGGGTGGCAGTTGCCGAAGGAATTGAAATCAGCCCCACAGCGCTTATCTGGATTGCCGAAGCCGGTGACGGCAGTATGCGCGATGGCCAGAGTATTTTTGATCAAGTCATATCCTATGCCGGCATGAAAATCAGCGATACCGATGTAGAAGAAATTTTGGGTCTGGTGGATCGCAAGTATCTATTCAGCCTCTCTGATGCAGTATTGCAGCGGAATGCTGGCAGATGTCTCACTATCCTCGAGGAAGCATACCTTGCCGGAATCGATATGAAACACTTTTACCAGATGATGTTAAAACACTTTCGCAATATGCTTTTGGTTAAAATTGCCGCTGATAGTAGTTCTTCCTTCGACATCGCCCCTGAACAAATTGAAAAGTTGAAAATTCAGGTGCAGGGAACATCACGGGAAACATTACAGCGTTATCTGGAAATACTGATAAAAGAAGAGGATAGTTTCCGCCGCAGCCAGGAGGCGCGGATGAAATTGGAGACAGTCATAGTCGGGCTGGCCTATTTGGAGCCAATAATCCCTCTGGTTGAAATTATTTCAACAATCGAAGCACTCGAACAAAAGATTCGCGTAGGATTACCTGTAACTGCCGTCAATATTGAGCCGCGGCTTACAACAGCTAAACCGATAAAAGAAATTCCGACTAATTACGAAACGGAAATCAATGTTGCCGATGAAAAAAATAATGGGAATAGCCTCCTCAAATCCAATAAACCCACCGGAGATCTGTCAGCTCTCGGGAATGATTTGAAAAAATTTATTAAAAAGGAAAGCGCCATACTGGGAGCAAAAATTGATTCCGCGGAAATTTTAAGTTACGCCAATGGCTTGCTGACGCTGGGTTTCCCCAAGGGTTATCTTTTTTTGGAAAACATCAGCGAAAAATCGCAAAAGGATCAGTTGGAGCAAATTGCAGGGAGCTTTTTTCAGGAAAATGTGACGCTGAATATTCAGATAAACGAGAATCACAAAGTAAATGTAAGTGACAATAATGGGCGCAGTAAGGCAAATAATATTAACGATATCAAACGCGAGGCAATGAACCATCCAATTTTACAAAAAGTTCTGGATGAATTTTCCGGCGCCGAATTAATAGAGATAAAACCACGAACTGATAAATCCCGTTAGAAATTTAAGCGGGAATATTTTTATAAAGGCAATTACCATCGTAGAGCGAGGTGTAATATTTCTAACGGGATAAAAACAGGGAGGATAGAAAAGTGCAGAATTTCGGTAATATTATGAAGCAGGCAAAAAAGATGCAGGAGCGGATGGGTCAGCTCCAGCAGGAATTAGAGACAAAAACAGTCGATGCTCAGGCTGGTGGTGGTATGGTGCGCGTTGTTGTCAACGGCAAGTTTGAAATTGTTTCACTGAAAATTGAAAAGGATGTGGTTAATCCTGAAGATATAGAAATGTTGCAGGATCTTATTGCCGCGGCGGTCAATGAAGGAATTCGTAAGGCGCAGGAGATGGCGGCTGCGGAGATGGCGAAAATTACGGGCGGGTTGAATATTCCCGGAATGGGCATGTGAAGATTAATTTATGAAAGCATACGCACAACCCATTAAACGATTAATAGCGGAACTAGCCAAGCTTCCGGGTATCGGCGAAAAGACAGCCGCCAGGCTGGCCAATTATATTTTGCGTGCCACACAAGACGATGTAAAGAAGCTTGCCGAAAGCATTATTGAAGTTAAAAAAAGAATTCGGCTTTGCCGGATTTGTTTAAACCCGACAGAAGATGAGGTTTGTAATATCTGTCAAGATCCGGCGCGTGACCAAAGCGTTATTTGCGTTGTGGAAGAGCCGGATGCTTTGGCGGCAATTGAAGAGAGTGGTGGTTTTCTTGGCACGTACCACGTTTTGCACGGAGCTCTGGCGCCCTTGGACGGCATCGGTCCGGATAATCTGCGTTTAGGAGAGCTTTTGCAAAGGATCAACAAAGGCGCGGTTAAAGAATTGATTATCGCCACAAACCCAAATGTTCACGGCGAATCAACAGCATTGCTGATTACCCGAATGTTCAAGGATCATAACATTAAATTCACACGTATTGCCATGGGTGTCCCCATGGGCGGGGATTTGAAATATATAGATAAGATGACGATTTCGAAGTCCTTGGAATTTCGTCGGGGCATGTAGCATGACGCTTTAAAACAGCCATATACTGCGTTGCGCTTCATCCTTCGGCGTTGCGGCGTATACAAAAATACGCCTCACTTCTCAGGCTTTGCGCGCCCTGCCTCTGGCTGTTTTAAGGCATCATGAAAAATGGGTTTATGTATATGTAAAAGACAACTTGAAAACGGGCTCATTCCGGCTCAGAATCTTTTTTCGGTCATGATGCCCGAAAAAATCTTCAATTCGCTTTTCATGAACCCATTTTCAAGTTGTACTTAGACTTTCACTCATAACTTAGCGCTTTAACGGATTTTAAAGAGTTTAGTCATTATGGTCATGGAAAAGAAAATCAGAAAAGCTTTGCGGCGAATCAATGTCGCGAAAATTACTCAAGCGGTGAAGAAGCTTTTTATCGAAGCTAATACTATGCTGGGTGATGATGTTGTTTGTGCATTGAAGTCTGCATTGCCTCGCGAAGAGTCGGCAACAGGCAAACAGGTACTGGAAAAAATCATCGAAAATGCCAGTATTGCCTGCCGTAGTATAATGCCGATCTGCCAGGATACCGGCCTTGCGGTTCTCTTTGTCGAAGTTGGGCAGGACATTCACATTGTTGGTGGTGATTTACGGACGGCAATTGAAGAAGGAGTCCGGCAGTCTTATGCCGACGGCTTTTTGCGAAAATCTGTTTGCGATCCACTCACCAGAAAAAACACCGGAGACAATACTCCGGCAATCATCCACATCGATATCGTCGCAGGCGACCGGCTGAAAATTATTGCCATGCCCAAAGGCGGCGGCAGTGAGAATGTAAGCGCTGCCAAAATGCTCACTCCGGCTGTCGGAATTGAAGGCATTAAAAAATTTGTGCTGGAAACGGTTGATCAGGCAGGAGCCAATCCATGCCCGCCAATTATTGTTGGCATCGGCATTGGCGGATCACTTGAGCAGGCCTGCATTATGGCCAAGAAGGCTCTTTTGAGGCCGGTAGGCGAACAAAACAGAATTGATGAACGCGTGGAGCAAATAGAAAAGGAACTTTATCAGAGAATTAATAAGCTGGGTATTGGCCCCGCAGGACTGGGCGGTAGGGTTACCGCGCTGGCAGTCAATGTTGAAATGATGCCCTGCCATATTGCTTCTCTGCCCGTGGCGGTAAATATTCAGTGCCACGTGGCAAGGCATAAAGAGACGATTTTGTAAAAAGCCCAGCATTATTAGGATATGTTGAGATTGCCACGTTCACTGTCGTGAACTCGCAATGACAGACGAGCATTGCTATACAAGATGATAGGTGTAAATAAAGAAATAAATATGGGAACAGAACGCAAAATCCATACACCTTTAACTGAGGAAGTCATTGCGACGCTGCATGCGGGCGATATGGTTATGCTCAGTGGGGAAGTTTATACAGCGCGCGATGTAGCTCATCGGCGTTTGCATGAAGCTCTGCTCAAAGGCGAAAAACTACCTATTGATTTGCAGGGTGCGGTTATTTTTTACGCAGCTCCCACGCCGACACCGCCAAACAGAATAATCGGCTCAATCGGGCCTACCACCAGTTACCGCATGGATGCATTCACACCGAAGCTTCTCGAACAAGGTCTCAAGGGAATGATCGGTAAGGGCAATCGATTGCCGGAAGTAGTTGAAGCGATCAAGAAATACAAATCCGTCTATTTCGGGTCAATTGGTGGCATTGCCGCCCTGACTGCAAAGTGTGTCATCGAGGCTGAAATAGTGGCTTATGAAGACCTCGGCCCGGAGGCAATCAGAAAATTAACTATTGTTGATATGCCGGTAATTGTCATCAACGATACTGAGGGCCATGATTTGTACGCCGAAGAGCAAAATAAATGGCGTATCATTACTTAATCATTAGCTAATTTCTAGTGTGTTAATAATTATTGACAGAAAAACACTAATATATTAGTTGCATTCTGTCATTTTCATTTTAACCGATGAATGAACAATCCAGTCAGGGAGATGTAGATAAATGATAGAAGTTAGATGGCATGCTCGGGGCGGCCAGGGGGCGGTGACTTCGGTGGAACTGCTTGCCGTGGCGGCTATCAGTGCTGGAAATTACGCTCAAGGTTTCCCCAGTTTCGGTCCGGAAAGAAGAGGAGCACCAATTGCCGCCTTCAGCCGGATTGATCAAAAGCAAATCAAAGTCCGTTCAGGAATCTACGAACCGGATGTTGTGATCGTGTTGGATGCAAGTTTGCTCAGCCTGGTTAACGTCATCGATGGTTTAAAGACCGGCGGAAAATTGATTGTGAACACGCCGAAAACTCCTGACGAAATAAAAAAAGATCTTAACTTTAACGGCATTGTCGCCACAGTTGACGGAACCGGCATCGCACGTAAAGAAATGGGAGTGCCTATTGCAAATACCACGATGATCGGAGCGCTGTTGAAGGTTATCGGTGTCATGGGGCTGGAGGCTATGAAAGAATCAGTGGAACATCGCTTCGGCAGAATTGCCCAGAAGAATTTAACGGCCATGAAAAGGGCCTACGAAGAAATTAAAATCAGTAATTAAGAGGTATTAAAATTATGGCAAAGAGAATTGGACTGGCTACCTGGCAGGAAATTACAACAGGGTGCGTTGTTTTCGATCCGGGCAGTGCCAGCGAATATCATACAGGAAGCTGGCGGGCGCAGAGGCCTATTTGGGACAACGCAAAATGCATCAAATGCGGTATCTGTTATGTGTTTTGTCCGGAGGGTTGCGTTCAGCAAAGCGAAGATGGTTTTTTCAAGGCAAATTTGGATTACTGCAAAGGGTGCGGTATTTGTGCTCATGAATGCTGGCCCCGGGCGATTACAATAGTGGAGGAAAAATAAGCATGGCCAAGCGCGTTGGAATGGAAGTGGCAGTTGCCGTGGCGGAAGCAGTTGGTCAGTGCGATATTGATATGGCGGCGGTTTATCCCATTACGCCCCAGTCGCATATTGCTGAACATCTTTCCGATCTGGTAGCTGACGGTAAGATAGACGCGGAATTTGTCACAGTAGAATCAGAACATTCGGCGATGAGCGCGGTCATCGGCGCTTCCGGTACCGGAGCCCGTGTTTACACGGCGACAAGCTCTCAGGGCTTGATGCTGATGCACGAACTCCTGCCCATTGCTTCAGGCATGCGGTTGCCAATTGTCATGGGCATTGCCAATCGTGCCGTTTCCGGCCCTTTAAATATCCTCAATGATCATTCCGATATCATGCCACAGCGAGATTCCGGCTGGATTTCTATTTTTGTGGAAAACGGTCAGGAAGCGGTGGATGTGTCTATCCAGGCTTTCAAGATTGCCGAACATAAAGATGTCAATTTGCCGGTATGTGTCAATATCGATGGTTTTCAATTAACGCACATGGTGGAACCTTTGGAATTCCCCGATCAGGAACTGGTAGATAAATTTTTGCCGCCGCGTGTGCCTTATGCTACGTTGCATCCTTCCAAGCCTGTGACTATGGGCGCTTTTGCCATGTCTGATTATTTTACGGAAATGCAGAAAGCAAAAGATGAAGCGCTGATAAATTCCAAGAAAGTGATTCTGGAAGTCTGGGACGAGTGGGCCAAAATGTTCGGACGCGCCTATAAGCCGGTGGAAACATACAAGGCCGATGACGCTGAAATTCTCATGTTAACGATGGGCTCTATGGGTGAAACTGCGGAAATGGCGATCGATGCACTGCGGGCAAAAGGAGTTTCGGTAGGCCTGATTAAGCTTCGTCTCTGGAGGCCGTTCCCTTTTGAAGAAATTAAAGCTGTACTGAAAGCCGCTAAAAAACTGATCGTCACCGACCGAGCCGTTTCTTTCGGCGGTCCCGGTGGCCCTGTTTTTTCTGAAATCAAATCGGCTCTTTATTCTGAAGCACGTCGTCCGGCTATTTACAATTACATTATCGGACTGGGCGGACGAGACGTCACCGTAAAAGATTTTATCGGTATGGTGGAAAAAGTAATCCCGTGCAGTGCCGAAAAAACAGTGGACACTTATGAATATTGGGGAGTGAGAGAATCATGAATATTGTAGAAAATTTTGATTTATATGCCCCGCGGCTGATTAACAAAAAAGAATTATTATCTGCCGGCCATCGCGCCTGCACAGGCTGTGCCGAGGTGCTGGCTGTGAGGCTGATGTGTAAGGCGCTGGGTGAAAATACCGTCATCGCTTCCGCAACCGGCTGTATGGAAATTGTATCGAGCATGTATCCAACAACGGCTTGGGAAGTTCCCTGGATTCACGTTGCTTTTGAAAACGCGGCGGCAGTAGCCGCAGGCGTTGAGGCAGGCCTTGCGGGACTTCGCAAAAAAGGCAAGATTGATGACCGTTATATAAAAGTGGTAGGCATGGCAGGCGATGGTGGCACAATGGATATAGGGTTCCAGGCGCTCTCCGGCGCGATGGAACGCGGGCACGACATGCTATTTGTCTGCTTTGACAATGAAGCCTATATGAATACAGGAATTCAGCGCTCCAGCGGAACACCTATGGGCGCATCCACCACAACTGCTCCGGCGGGCAAGATCAGCTCCGGGCAGAAAACATGGAAAAAGAATATGCCGGAAATCATGGTTGCGCACGGCGTGTCTTATGTGGCAACGGCCTGCCCCAGTTATCCGCTGGATTTTATCCGGAAGGTGGAAAAGGCCAAAAGCATTAAAGGGCCTTCTTACATTCATTGTTTCTCGGTATGCCCGACTGGCTGGCGTTGCGGTTCTCATCTGGCAATTGCCATGGGACGTCTGGCCGTGGAATCCGGTGTTTTCCCGCTGTATGAAGTGGAAAACGGCAAATATAAAATGTCTTCAGAAATGCCGAAAAAATTAAAGCCGGTCAAAGATTATTTCAAGGCTCAGGGGCGCTTCCGTCATTTGGGCGAAGAAGAAGTTAAAACGATTCAACACAAAGTAGAAAGCGAATATCAAAAAATATTGGATAAAGCCAAATACCTTAAGGCTTGGGATTGAAAAATAGGGGGAACCCTTCAAGAATATTGAGGTGAATCAAGGATGAAAACAACCAGTAATATTGCGGGAAAAACAAAAGAAATTGTCAAGAAACACGGGAAGGATAAAAGCTCTATGATTGCCGTTTTGCAGGATATTCAGGAAGCGTTTAATTACCTTCCGAAGCAAGCCTTGAAGACAGCGGCAAGCGCCATGAATGTTCCTTTTAGCCGCGTGTATGAAGCGGCCACTTTTTATACTGCCTTTAGTTTAAAGCCACGCGGAGAAAATATAGTCAAAATCTGTGTGGGAACCGCCTGCCATGTCCGTGGCGCGGCCACTCTTCAGGACAAGTTTGAACGCACGTTGGGTATTAAACCGGGCGAAACCACTAAAGACAAGAAGTTTTCGCTGGAAACCGTTAACTGTGTTGGCGCCTGCGCACTGGGACCCGTTGTACTCATTAATACCGAATACCATGGCCAAGTGACTATGAAAAAGGTAGATAAGATCATCGAGAAAATCAACAATGAGGGGGCGCAGCGATGAAAGAAAATCCCGATACTCAAGCCCGCCGGGTTCAAGACGATTTGAGATTAAATTACGGCCCGAATAAAAAGTTTATTACGATTTGCGCCGGCACCGGTTGTCGCGCATACGGCAGCCTTAAGGTAAAAGATGCACTCGAGGCCGAATTAAAAAAACAGAACATGAACGTGGAAGTCCTTGCCACCGGTTGTTTCGGTTTCTGCGAAAAAGGACCGATGTTAGTCATCCATCCCGATAAATATTTTTATCAGCAGGTGAAAGTCGAAGATGTGCCGGAAATCGTTTCCAAAACACTGGCCAAAGGGGAAGTGATCGGTAGGCTTCTCTACCGTGATCCGGACACGAAAAAAACCCTGTTTCGGGAAGAAGACTTACCCTTCTACAAGAAACAGCTCCGTGTGGTGTTCGGCCGAAACGGCATGATTGATCCGACGCGTATCGATGATTATCTTGCCATTGATGGCTACCAGGCGCTGGGCAAAGCTCTCTCTGAGATGACACCTGAAGGCGTCATCAGCGAAGTGAAGAAGGCAGGGCTTCGCGGTCGAGGCGGCGGCGGGTTTCATGCGGCCTTCAAATGGGAAGGAGCGCGCAGAGCGCACGGTTCTCCCAAATATGTCATCGCCAACGGAGATGAAGGCGATCCCGGAGCCTACATGGACCGCAGTCTTATGGAAGGCAATCCCCACAGCATTATCGAAGGAATGATCATCGGCGCTTACGCTGTGGGCGCTCAAGACGGATACATCTATGTGAGAAATGAATACCCGCTGGCGGTTACGCATCTGACAATGGCGATTGCGTCTGCCAAGGAAGCGGGGCTTTTAGGCAAAAACATTTTAGGTACAAATTTTTCGTTTGATATTCATATTACGAAAGGAGCTGGAGCATTCGTCTGTGGTGAATCCTCCGCGCTGTTTGCTTCGATCGAAGGCCGCGCCGGTGAACCGCGCGCCAAATATGTCCACGCGGTGGAAAAAGGTCTGTGGGACAAACCAACAGCACTCAACAACGTGGAAACATGGGCCAACGTGCCGCTGATTATAAATCGTGGGGCGGACTGGTATGCCGCAATCGGCACCGAAGGTTCCAAAGGAACGAAGATTTTCTCGCTTGTCGGCAAGATCAACAATACGGGACTTATTGAAGTTCCCATGGGCACCACACTCTACGAAATTATCTACGACATGGGCGGCGGTATTCCCAACGGTCGTAAGTTTAAAGCCGTGCAGACCGGCGGACCTTCCGGAGGCTGCATACCTGAAAGCCTGCTGGATATTCCCGTTGATTTCGATAAACTTTATGAAGTAGGCTCGATGATGGGTTCGGGTGGTATGATAGTCATGGACGACCGCTCCTGCATGGTAGATGTCGCCAGATACTTCCTCGCCTTCCTTCAGGAGGAATCCTGCGGCAAATGCGTGCCCTGCCGTGAAGGTGTTCGCCGGATGAACAATATTCTGGAAGACATTTGTGCCGGAAAAGGACGCGAAGGCGACGTTGAGCTTCTGGAAAAAATAGCAACTGGCGTAGCCGACGGTTCGCTTTGCGCTCTGGGCGGCAGCGCTCCCAATCCGGTGCTAAGTACCATCAAATATTTCCGGGAAGAGTATGAAGCGCATATCAAAGATCACCGCTGTCCGGCAGGTGTCTGCAAAGCGCTGATTACCTATAGCATCATTCCTGAAAAATGTACCGGTTGCGGTCTGTGCATCAAGGTCTGCCCCACGCAGGCCACCAGCGGCGAAAAGAAGAAAGCTCATAAAATTAACAATGATAAGTGCACCCGTTGCGGTGCGTGTATCGAGAGCTGCAAATTTGAAGCAATTCTTGTAAAATAGAGGTAGGATAAATCATGGTAAATTTGATTGTTGACGGGAAAAATATATCGACGACGGAAGGCACGATGCTGCTGGAAGCGATTCGCGGTGCGGGAATCTCGATTCCCACTCTTTGTGCCCATGAGGCCGTGTCGCGATCAGGTGCGTGCAGGCTGTGTGTTGTTGAAATTAAAAAAGGAAATCGGACAAGAATAGTCACCTCCTGTCTTTATGCAGCGGAAGAAGGCCTGATTGTAGATACAAAAAGCGAACGAGTACTGAATGTTCGCCGTCTGGTTATGGAATTACTGCTGGCGCGCTGTCCCGAATCCGAAGTTTTACAAAAGCTGTCTAAGGAACTTTGCGTAGAGCCGCAGGCGCGGTTTATCGCCGATTCGGATAAAGGCAAATGTGTTTTGTGCCGTTCCTGCGTGCGCGTTTGCGAAGAGGTTGTCGGCGTGAGCGCCATCGGTCTGTTTTCCCGCGGCTCTCATAAAACAGTCGGCACTCCGTATAATGAAAAATCGGATGCCTGTATCGGCTGTGGCGCGTGCGTCTATGTTTGTCCCACAGGCCATATTGAAATGTTCACCACAGGCGACAAGAGAAAAATATGGGGACGCACCTTTAAAATGAAGACCTGTGATACCTGCGGCCGTTACTTTGCGCCCGTAGATCAACTCAAATACATTAGTAAAAAAACCGGAGTTCCGCTGAAGGAACTGGCCATTTGCATGGATTGCCGGTAAAATTGTTTTGAAGTGCAACTTAAATCACGCCATATGCTTGACTATGTAGTCAGAATAAAAAAGCCCAACTTCTAATGAGTTGGGCTTTTTAGGTTTAGCTATATAAGAAAAAAGTTACGGAAAGTAAGAATGTTCTCGCTTTTGTTATGTATAGATTCCGGAAATCAATAATAAATTGATTTTTATAAAGTATTGGCGTAATTATCTATGTCCATCTAGGAATAACAGCTGAATGATGCAGTACGTATATTAATTATCATGTCGTTTATGAGATGGTATTTTAGCAAAAGCCAAAAAGAATAGTTGATATATGTCTCAAAAAATCAAATCATCATTAGAAGTTTTGACCGGACTTATATTTATTTTTGGTTATTTATGGTTAATATACCCATTGCATTCTCAATGGGTAAAAATTATTTCCGCAATACCAATCCTTCTATTTTTTATTTATTCAGAATTAATTAATAAGAAAAGCCTCAAAGACATCGGCTTTAGATTGGACAACTGGTATGGCTCTTTTAAAATACTGTTTGTTTTTACACTAATAACTATGCCTGTTTTGTATGTAATATGGCAGTTTTCTTTCCCCGTAAATAATTATTTTCATAAGGAGTATTCTTTCTGGACAAGAATTTTTACCTACCCGTTCGGGGTGTTATTCCAAGAATATATTATTCTGGCATTTTTTTTCAGACGTTACAGAGATATATTTTTTCCTCATACAAAT
>JANXZU010000140.1 GCA_025355345.1 Syntrophaceae bacterium | reverse complement strand
TGGATTCCCATCAGTAAATTATTGAAGTCATGGGCAATGCCGCCGGCAAGTGTGCCGATAGCTTCCATTTTATCGGCCTGTTGAAGGCGCTCTTCCAGAATCCGCTTATCTTCTTCTGCCTGCTTGCGGGCGGTGATGTCGCGCACGGTGAGGACAATACCCCGGATACCGGGATTTTCAAGCTGGTTGCTGCCAAGGGCTTCTAAGGTAGTCCATGTGCCATCACCTTTCTGGCATCTGAACTCCGTTGGTATCCCTGGATTGACTGATTTAAATACTTCGTCCATATCATTCGCAACATAATCACGATCATCAGGATGAATATGTATAAAAGGTGATTTTCCTAAAAAATATCCGGGCGGATAACCAATAATCCGTGCCGCAGAAGGAGATTCATAGGTTAATTGACCATTTCCGTCGACGATGAAAATTATATCCGATGAACTCTGTATCATTGAACGAAAACGTTCCTCTCTCTCGCGAAGTAATTCTTCCGACTTCCTTCTATCAGTAATGTCTTCTGCCACTCCTTCAAGGTAACTTTTAGCGGCAACAAGCCTGGCGGATAAACGAATCCAAATGATCGAACCATCATTACGTCTGAACTGTGTTTCATAGTTTTCGCACTGACCATACTCCTTTATGATATCAATCATCTTTTTACGAGCTTCAGGGTCAATGTATCTTTCTGCAATATTGAAGTTATTGGACAAAAGTTCTTCTCGATTTTTATAACCTGCAAAATGAGCCATACTGTCATTGGCTTCAAGAACTATACCTGTTGCAATATCTGTTCGAAATAAGCCAATCTGAGAATTCAAAAATATGTTTCTATAAGTTTCTTCGGCTGCATTCAACGCATTTTCTACCCGTTTACGTTCGGTCTGGTCGATCATGACAGTAAGAAAATATTTTTTACCATGATTTTCAATAATTTCACCGGAAAAGAGGCCGTCAACAATCGTCCCGTCTTTGGCTTTGACTTTCAACTCGTGATTGGCAGTGCGTCCGGTTAGCTGCAGCTCTTCGGCAACTTTTTTCTGCTTTTCCGGTTGCGAAAAGAGTCCCAATTCCGCGCTTGTCCTGCCGATAACTTCTTTACTTGTGTAACCAAGTGCCTTTAAAAAGGCATCATTGACATCTGTGAATATTCTTTCCGGCAGGCTGCTTAACGCCATCAATGCCGGATTGCCGCTGAAAAGTTTATTGAATTTCTGCAGTGCCTCATGTTCCGCGGTAATGTCCTGATAAATTACCTGATATTGTTTTTTGCCGTTCCAAAGTATTTTCTTGCGGAAGGCCTTCAGATGACGAACTTCGCCATCTTTTCTGCTGATGCTTATATTGTAATCAGAGAGACTATCAACGCCACGCTTTCTTTTTTCCCGCCTAATTTTGAACTCGGCAAAGCTCTCTGGGGTATAGCGCTTATCTACGGGGGTTGCTTTCAATTCTTCGATACTGTCATATCCATAGAAAGCCAAAATCGCAGTATTGGCATAAATAGTCTCACCTTCTGCTGTCACGATGCGTATTCCCAGCGGTGATTCATCCAGAGAACGGCGAAAATTTTCTTCGCTTGCCCGCAGCGCTTTCTCTGCCTGTTTGCGCTCAGTGATGTCGGCTGCATGAGTCAGGTTTAATATTACTTTACCCGTTTCATCTTTTATGGGATTGGCTGTAGCATGGAAATACAAAGCTTTATCCGGTAGCGGAACTTCGACTTCGACAGACTCGCTTTTGCCGGTCTGAAACACTCTTTTTGATACTGCGTAACGCTGATCTGCGTGTTCTTTAGGATAAATATCCCAGAAAGTTTTTCCAATAAAATAATCAGGCGATTTCCCAAAAGTTGACGAAAATAGATAATTTGTAAATTGGTACTCTCCTTTTTCATCTACACAGAAAATGGCATCACTTGAGCATTCGACAAGAGAACGATATTTAAATTCGCTCTCCTGCAAAGCGGCTTTCTCATGCTTGAACTTTGCTTCTGATTTTTCCAGTTTCTTAATTTTCTTTTTTAAGGATGATATTTCTGTGAGCAGTCCCGCTTTTGTCTGGGATGATTCTTTCATCTGATGCTCCACTGTCGTCATAAACGATGTAGCTTGCAAACTAAAATAATCGATATTTGTTGAGTAAATAACCCCTTACGGAAGTTATGGTTTTGATAGGCAGCCGAGTTAAAAGTATAAGCGGGCGGCTTTTGTTTGTCAAGGAAGATTATGCAGCGCAAAACAGCTCGCTACGATTCAATTGGAAAAGGAAGTTTAACTTAGAAATACTAGTTTACAAGTATCGCTAATTATAAATAGTTCTTCAGCTATTTTCGAATCAGGTTCACAAATCGCAGATATGGCCGCAGTGCTGGTGTTCCACCGCCCTCGGAAATAATCTTCATTACCCGCTTCGAATCAGCAACGACCGCGCCACCCAGATGAGTTACCGGCGTGTTGCGGAAAATTTCTGGAGTAAGCGGTGTGGATGGCCCCATAAGCAGCACAGCGCGTGGCGCACCCAGCTTATTAATCGTTTCCTCAAATGTATTATTGAGCAGAGTTGTTGCTGTAAGGATGGCGACATCGCAGGACTTTAAAGCATCATTTTGTGCCGCATCGTTCAATATCTCCATTCGCGCCGGATTCCTTTCGATGATCCTCAATTCTGCGCCGGAAGCCCGGATGCGGGCAACCAAAGGAGCAAACAAGCCAACCATGACAACCTTTATACCCTTTTGCAGATTAAGGAACGTTGTCGCTTCACGGTCATCTCCAGCATCGGAAGACGGAAGTTCGATCAGAGCATTGGCGGTAGCCAGACCGATTCCTATTTCGAGAGAATTTTTACCTGTAACAAGATATTTTAGCAGATCAGCCGCAGGAGAGCCTGCGAAACTGCCCGCTTCAGGTACAACCGTGCAGCGATGTGGCAAGTCATTTAATAATACAGCGGCAATTCCCATGCTACCATTATCGAGGCTGACACCAATGTAACCGAGGCCTATACGCAGATCAATTATCTTACGGTTTTTGGCCGCAGGCGTGATTTTCTCGTTGAGCTCTGAGAGAATTGTTCCTGTTTTTAACATAGTAGTCTTATTTTTTCTTGCAACAGTCATCTATTTAGAAGAAATATTAACTGCCGTGATGTCTGAGTAAGGACTATCTCCCTGACAACCCATGCAACTCTCCCCATCTTTTAGCGGATAGGCCTCGCCACAAGAAGCACAAACACCTACATTGCCCATTTTCTTTCGGCGTACTTTTTCCGGTTCAACCTGCACATGCTGCACACTAAGCAGTCCGTGTCCGGCCTCTTTAATTTGTGCCATCAGCAAATCCTTATCCTGTTCGTTCTTTTTCTTCTTTTTCAGATACCAGTCCCGCACTTCTGGCCAGTTATTCAGCTTTTCCGTATCCAGAAATACCCGCACTCCTTTACCGGTATATTTTTCATACAGGGTAACGGCAAACCGGCCAAAGTTGACAATGCTCAGCCAACCATTCCCTATAGTGCATGGCGTCAGAATCTGCACGGCATCAGGCAGGCAAACCGGGGTTTCACAAACTGCATCAAAAAACTCGCCCTCCGGCAGATGCTTCATGGCCAAATCAACGATAAAACCGCCGATAATCAGGCCCGGCGCAAGATTCCCGTGGAAGGACTTGACCAGCTGGAGATACTCTTCATACGAATAGGTGCAAATGTTCATAAATTTGAAGCTCCTTTAATTCTGATATATAAATCCTTCAGTTTAGAAAATTTGTTTCATTAACCACGCTGCGCGGGATAAATGAGACTAACCAATTCCAGTTCGTTTCGCTCCTGAAATTTGAGTCATTAACCCCGCTACGCTGTGCTGCGCGGGATAAATGAGACTAACCAATCTGCCAGCGCTACGCTTGTCATATTGGAGTCTCATTAATATACTAATGCCAGCCGCGGCTCACGCGCTGCACGTGTTGAAACAGTTGCCGATGGCACGCGACTGATCATCCGCTGCATCCATTGATCATCTTTTTTACCGTCAACCACCGGCAGAATTTCATCGGCCAGAAATAGGGCTTCATTAATATCATGAGTGACGTAAATAATGGGACATGATAGTGTGCCCTTCAGAATCTTGAGTTCTTCGCGTAACCCCCGGCGCGTAATGACATCAAGCGCTGAAAATGGCTCGTCCAAAAGCAGCAACCTGGGATGCCTGGCCAGTGCCTGACAGATGGCGCAGCGCTGCCGTTCCCCGCCGGATACCATGTGGGGCTTTCGTTTTCGCAAATGATTGATTTTAAAAAGATCAAATAGTTCATCGACTTCCTTTTTATCCGTAGCCACAAAAGCCGCATTGTCGTAAAGATTCAGATGAGGGAAAAGCGTATAATCCTGAAACACATACCCCAGAAGACGTTTCTGTGGTGAAAGATTGATAAGACGGAAAGAATCAAACCATACCTCACCACCAAAGATAACTTTTCCTTCATCAGGCGACTCGAGGCCTGCCAGCATACGAATGATTGTTGTTTTTCCGCCACCTGACGGGCCGATCATCACCATCATGTTTTCCGAAGGGCAGGAAAACGATATATCCAAATCAAAGTATTTCAATCTTTTTTTGAATGAAGCCGAGATGTTCATATATGGGAATCCTTGTTAAGCTTATTAATCAATAGCAAAAAGGCATAACTGATCGGAATAAAACTAAGCGCTATCATTCCTGCAGCCCGGTAGTTCATGGTTTCCACGGCTTCATAGATAGCAATGGAGGCGACTTTGGTTTCTCCCGGGATACTGCCGCCGACCATCAGCAGAACTCCGAAAGCTCCGATGCTGTGCAGAAAAACTAAAACAGCGGCGGCGGCAAGGCCACCCAGAGAATTGGGAATGACTACCCGTAAAAATGCCGCCCGTTTCGATAAACCCAGAACATAGGCGGCCTCCAACAGGCGGCGGTCAATTTTTGCAAATGCATATTTCATCGGCTGGACGGCAAAAGGAATACTGTAAACAATGGAAGCGATAGTTATTCCGATGAAAGTGAAAAGGAGCGAACCGCCGGTAATTGTTTCCCATGCACGTCCGACAAATCCTTTTGGCCCCATGACTATAAGCAGATAAAAACCGATGGCCGTCGGCGGCAGGGCCATTGGCAGATAAATAAACGCCTCCAGAAGTGACTTGCCGGGAAAGCGCAAGTAGGCCAAAACATAAGCAATGGGCGCAGCCAGAACAATCAAAATGAATGTTGTGACCAATGCAAGTTTTAGCGTAACGTAAAACGCGAGATAATCCATTTACCGGTATCCAAATTTTACTTTAATAATTCTTGCCGCAGGTGATGATAAAAATTCAACGAACTTCTCCACAGCGTCGCGGTTTTTTGTTCGTTTCAGTATGCAGGCGGATTGAATAATATCCGGTGCTTGCGGGACGACAAAGAAGCAACCTCTTTTTCCTTCAGGGCTTGCCGTGGCTGACATTGAACAAAAACCGGCGTCAACAGCTGACGTTGACGCGTATTGAAACGATTGAGCAATATCCTGAGCGTTGACCAGTTTTCTCTCAAAATTATTCCACAGCCCTGTTTTTTGCAGCGCAACTTTAGCAGCCGCTCCGTAAGGCGCTGTTAGCGGATTAGCAATCGCAATCTTTTTGATCCGGTCATTTTTCAGCGCGTCCTGCCAGGTTGCCGTCTTGCAAAAATCTTTATTTGCCGACCAGAGAATCACCTGCCCCCGAGCGTAAACAAAAGGTTTTTCCGCCAGCCCATCTTTGCTTAGAATGGCCGGTCTTTCCTCATCAGCGGATAAAAAGAGGTCATAAGGCGCGCCACTGACAATCTGGCTGTAAAGATTACCCGTTGAAGAAAAAGTTGCCTCAACTTTAATCTTCGTTTTCGTTTCAAAATCAGTAGCTATTTCTTTGAATGCGGAAATAAAGTTTGCAGCAACGGCAACGGAAATTTTTTCTTCCGCAAACGCGGAAAACGAATTCATCAATACAAACAATAAAATCGCCGCGATGATAGAAAAACATTTCTTCATACCTGTTTTATTAACACTTTTTTTATTATGTTACAATTAACATAATCAGGAAGGTTTTTGCGATGAGAGGAAATTAAAATTTAAAACTTCCGGCGGCTTTGGGGTTTTTCCGGTGCGTAGTGGCTTGTGTGTTTTTGATATCGGGATTCATGCCCAGAATTCCCGGAAAACAAAGTTAGTCAGGATGTAATCAGGGTATATGTTTCCAAAGGAATAATTATTTGAACCTGTTGCATAGGCCAAGAAAGCTTTAAAGGTTTATTCGCGGTTGATTGCCTTGCTGCCAAAGCGTATCAAAAATAAATTCCTTATGTCTTCTTTAAAAATCCTGGTCAGTGGAGAACTTTTTAAATATTTCAGTCTGCGTAAACAAGTATTTGGACTGCACCCCTGTGGCTAGACAGATTGGGTTAGGGCAGTCCAAACACTGATTACGAATTATATTGACATTTTGTGACTATCTTCCTTATAAAGAAATTAACGCGCGTTTAAAAGAGGGGATTGTCCTGATGGAAATCAAGTATAAAGTCTGGATTGAAAAAAATGGGAAAGTTGTTTTCGGGAAGGGACGGGATAATATTCTCAAAGCAATTGATGAACAGCGCAGCCTTAACGCCGCTGCCAAGAAGCTGGCAATGTCCTATCGCGCGGCATGGGGAAGGCTAAAAGCCTCTGAAGAACGGATGGAAATGAAACTGGTCGAATCGGGCGAAAGGGACAAGTCCATGCAACTGACACCACAGGCCAGAGCGATTATTGAGCGATTTGAAAAGCTGGAAAAAGACGTGGAAAAACTTTTGCATGCAGCCGATCATGATTTCCAGAAACTGATCAAGGATTAGGAGTATTTCAGAAACGAACCTGTTGTTGTCATTTGTCGTTTAGAGAAATTAATAATATAGTTCGTCTGCTAGAAGCATATCGACCGCATTAATCGCAGACAGTTCCATTTGGCATCAATGCTGACTGATATCGTAGAGCATGAAGATTGAATGTTCCAGTATTTTTACTATTTCTTCGGTATATTCCTTTACAGCCTTCACACTTCCCGGCAAGGCAAAAACAAGGGTTTTATTGATCGTTCCGGCGATAGATCGGGACAACAATGCACCGGGATTATTTGCACCATATTTCAACCGAACCAGATCCATTATCCCCGGCAATTCCATTGTCAGCAGAGGAGATATAACATCAGGGGTAATGTCGCGGGAACCGATACCTGTGCCACCTGTAGTAAATAATATATCAACATTGTCTTTTTTTATTTTCATTACTTCTTTTTTAAGCAAGGTGGGGTTATCAGCAATTAGTACCTTTTCAAAGGATATATTCCATGGCCGGTCCTGAAAATATTTTTTTAAAATGTCAATTACCTTCGGACCGCTTAAGTCTTCATAATCACCAGCGCTTGCCCGATCACTGAGGGTGATAACTTTTACTTTAATCGTGCGGGGATAGTGAATAATTTTGTCATCTTTCTTAATCGCACCGCCTTTAATCACTCGAGTGAAAATCCCTTCTTTCGGCATGACACAACGACCTACTTCCCGAAAAATTGCGCAATTACTGCCATGACAGGTTTTGCCGATTTGTGTCACCTCCAGCAATGTATTGGCAATCTTTAAACGGTCCATAAGTTTTACCTTAGTTAAATCAATCCCTGACGTAGTTATATTTTCGGCAAACTCGCCGGACTTAATTGTTCTGCTGGCTTCTTTGGCAAAATCATCCACCCGTTCTTTGGCAAGCAGGCTTACCTGCCGGTGCCAGGATCCTGAGTGGGCATCGTTTTTGATGCCTTTGCTTCCGAGCATGATTTTATCGACAGGTTTTTTTATCGTGCCTTTTTCTTCAGAAATATTTACCGAATAAACTTTTGCTCTTATATCCATCATGATCTCCCGCCGTTATTTTCTTTAACGTTTGGTTTTTTCTTTTTTAATCAATTTTACTTCCCGGATAATCATACCTTTATCTGCCGCTTTGCACATATCATAAATAGTCAGAAGCGCAATACTCACAGCAGTAAGGGCTTCCATCTCTACCCCTGTCTGCCCGATACATTTGACTTCGCTTGTAACTTCCACCCCGTCATCAATGACCCTTGCTTCCACTTGGACTTTAGATAAAATCAGATTATGGCACAGGGGAATGAGATCCCATGTTTTCTTGGCTGCCTGCACTCCGGCCAGTTCAGCAGTAATTAAAACATTGCCTTTTTTTGTTTTATTTTCCACGATTAAATTTATGGTTTCACGGTTGATCAGTATTGAGCCGCGGGCTTGCGCTATGCGATATGATTCCTCTTTATCCGTAACATCCACCATTTTCGGTTTGTTTTGTTCATCTAAATGTGACAAATTTTTCATTGATCCCCCGGCTTGATCATTTTTTATAAAGAAATAACTTCAACTGTTTGGCCTTTTTTAATTTCCAACACTCCCAAAGGAAAAGAAATAATTCCTTCAGCATCGCACAAAGAATTGATATGAGCTGATCCATGAAATTCTACCGGAAACACTTCGCCGTTTACAATTTTAACCGGAATAAAAGTTTTCCGTTCAGCTCTTTTCCTACTAAAATCTACTCCGGTGACAAGTGGATATTTCCTGGCAACATAGTCGTGACCCATTAATTTATAGATGAAAGGTTTGGCCATGATTTCAAAAGGGAAGAAAGTGGAAACAGGATTACCTGGAAACGCGAATACTGCTGTTTTGCCTCTGGTGCCGAATGTCAAAGGCTTCCCGGGCTGCATCGCAACCATGTTAAATAAGATGTTGACACCATTTTCCGCAAGTACTGCGGGAACCAGGTCATAATCACCCATGGAAACTCCACCGGAGAGCAGAACGATATCACTTGAACTTAAGGCTTTTTGTATAAGAAGATTTAATGAATTTTCCGTATCAGCGGCAATGCCCAGATACTCGGGCTCAATTGCCATTCTTTGCAGCTGCCCGATTAATTGGTAGCTGTTGCTGTTGCGGATGCAGCCTTCCGGCAGAAGCATTCCCGGCTCTCTAAGTTCGCTCCCTGTTGTGATAATGCTTACCAGCGGCTTTTTGAAAACAGGCACAGCGCTTATGCCGGCATTGACGAGTACAGCAATATGCTGGGGCAAAATCAATGCTCCCTTTCGCAGGACAAATTCGCCACGCTTGATATCTTCCCCCTGATAGCAAATATTTACAGGAATATTATTGTCCGTGATTCGGATTTTTTTGTCCGGAGTGATTTCGGTGTTTTCCATATTGGCAACAAAGTCCGCTCCCTGTGGCACAATTGCCCCGGTCATGATCTTTGCGCATTCGTTTTTCCCGACAGTTTTCTGGGGCCGGTATCCGGCCTGGATAATCTCAATGACGTTTAGAACTTCATGTATATCTTCTCTGCGGCAGGCATATCCATCCATAGCGGATTTATTAAACGGCGGCATATCCATGTCCGATTTAATATCTTCGGCCAGAACCCTGTGAAGACTTCGTGCTAACTCGACCGACTCCTTGCCCATTGTGAACGCGGAATTCATTATTATTTCAAAAGCTTTTTCAAAAGAAATCATATTTAAAATTTACCCTGCTTGTCTTTGTTTTATGTAATTTTGATAATCTTCTCTTGTGTTCAAATTTTTATACCATCTCAACTGATCCGGCATCGGCAGATACTTGATATCGGCTGACTCAAATAAAATGTTGATTTTTCTCTTGCCGCTCGCCAGCATATTTTTTACTCTATCCAGAATGGACTTATTGTAAACAGCAAACAGAGGTTCAAATTTACCATCACTCCACACGGGCACAACTATTTCGTGGCACTTTGCCTGCCTCATTAATTCCTTAACATAATCCATATTCAGATCGGGAATATCGCAGGCCACCACAAAATTTATCTCATGCGCTGACTGCAATAACGTCGAATATATGCCCATCAGCGGCCCGTTGTCTTTTTCCAGATCAGGCACAACCCGCAGATTGAGAAAGCGGAACTTTTCAATATCGTTGGCGCTGATAATAATCTCACGAAAATGCCCTTTCAACTGGCGAATAATTTTCTCAATCATGGGGAGATTATCGGCTACAAGAAGGCTCTTATCCTCGCCCATCCTGCTACTCTGACCGCCGGCAAGGACTACTGCAGTTGCGTTTTCTCTGACAGACCAGCGCTTATCTGAATAATTTATATTCTCGGCATCAATATCAAAAACAAATTTTTCACTATCAAAATGGATCATATAATCGTGATAACTGATTACATCCTGACAGGAAGGCTTTATTGTTGATTCCCGAATATTCTGGTTAATCAGAAACAATCCCGGTTTGACTACTGTTCTCAGACTATTGGATTCGCAAATAATGATTTTGTCCGGACCGTTATTTATGCGCTTTAAAAAAGTTTCAATCCCGTCTGTCAGATATTCTTTTTTTACTTCCAACCAGAAAACTTTATGCGCTCCGGCAGCCAGCATCTTGCCTGTGTCTTTGTTCGAATTAGCCGAGACTTCTTCACTTAATGAGTAATTTGCCTCCAAAGAACTGTACTTACCACAGCGTTCATCCCCGCCGTGGCATTTCCCGTCGGTTTCTTTGACTGTTGTAACTTTTAGCGCAATTACCGTGTAACCGGAAATAAATTTTTTGATCAGCCTGCAGGCCATTTCGGTTTTACCGGTGTTACGGCCGGTAGCACCGATCATGATCATATTATGGACATGAAACATTTGCTTTTCATTCATTGCTCTCCGCTGCTCATCCAAAATTAAATCTTCCCAATTTGTTTATTTAAGTTTTTCCAGTTCCCGCACAAGATCTTCCAAAGGCGGACGCTGATTGATGTTATGGACATCAATGTAACGGACAATGCCTTTCTTATCGATAACAAACAGCGCACGCTCCGCAACACCATCTTTCCGCAACACGCCAAACTTTGCTGCGACTGCCCCATGCGGCCAGAAATCGGAGAGTACTTCAAACCACAATTTCCCCATTTGATTTGTCCAGGAAAAAAGAGTGGGAATGTTATCCACGGTGATCCCCAGCAATACAGCATTATTACTTTCAAATATATCCGAAATAATATTGTAGCCCGGCCACTGATCGGAACAGACCGGTGTCCATGCGGCAGGTACAAAAGAAATTACAATATTTTTTTTGCCTTGATAATCTTTAAGAGAAATCGTTTTGCCGCTTACAGCCTTCAGTGTAAATTGGGGAGACTTTTGCCCGACTTTAACTTTTAGCACACTGTCAACAGGCTTTAGCTGGCCGGGATTATAAATATTGTCTTTAAATGCATCGGATGCGGCATAGGCGTTACTTCCAAAAAAGCAAAAAGCTATAACCATCATAATTGCTGTTCTTTTCATTCTACCCTCCCCTATTTCAAACCGGCTGAAGTTACAAGTTGCTTAAGAAAAAAATCGATATCTCCCAAAGCCCCCAAACGCGAATAGATAACTTCCGTCTTGCCGCCATCACTTAATTTAACCGCAATAAAATAAGGGGTTCGCACTTCACCCACTACTTTATGGATTTTAAAATCATCATCAGGAACCAGCGGAAGCTCGACTGAATATTTCTTTTTATAAGTTACAACTTCAAACTGCGTATTGCCGGCGCCAATACCGATAATTTTTATTTTGTCTTTGAGCGCTGGACTGTTCTCTATTGCAGCATAGAGGCGATTGACATTAGGCGCCTCCGCCTGGCAATAAGGACAGTACATGCTGTAGATTTGAAGAATTACAACTTTAGCCTTGACCTGATTAACCCTGAAAAATTTACCTCCTGAGGGCAGACCAAGATATTGAAGATCGGCAGGATTATTTAACATTGGCAATTCAATTGCAGGCATTGGGCTTCCTACTTTTGGCGGGCTATTTTCCGCTGCACTAATTGCACTTACCATAAATAGCACCAAAATTACCGTGATCAAAACTGATATTTTTCTATTCATTATTGATTTCCTCCTTTGCTATTAGTTTAAGTATAGGTAATGCAGCCTTGTATGTCAATAGATAACAGAGCCAGATGTTAACGAAGGTAAAAGACATTTGCACAACTACCCTATTCGTCATTCCGGGCTTGACCCGGAATCTAGGAAGTGCCTGCTAATACTGGATTCCCGCCTACGCAGGAATGACAAAATTGTTAGTTTTGTGTGGTTGTGCAAAGATCTCGGCAAGACCAATCGTTTCATTGATAATCGAAAAATAAAATTGCTTTAAGCGTGAAAATTACTAATGGAAAGTACTTTTGTCTTAACCCAACATCGCCCTTACCTTGCCGGATAGTTCTTCCAGTCGAAAAGGTTTCTGGATGAAGCCGTTGCAGCCGCGATCCATGATCTCTTTGGCTTCTCCGGTGAGGCTGTATCCACTCGATAGAAGAACTTTGACCTTTGGATTGATCTTGCGGAGACGATCAAATGTCTCCCCGCCTGATATACCC
>JANXZU010000136.1 GCA_025355345.1 Syntrophaceae bacterium | reverse complement strand
GCGGTCAATATCCAGCAGAATCTTCACGCCTGTGCCCATCTTGGCCATACCCAGGATGTAGGCTGTATCCATTTTGGCACCGAATGTCGGCGTATCGGCTATCTCGCCTAGCTTGATGTTGAGCACCTCGGAGACAGAATCAACGACAATGCCCATCATAATTTTGCGATAATTGCTGGTGATTTCCACAACTATAATGCAGGTTCTTTCTGTATAGGCAACTGTTTCCATGGCGAACTTGGCACGTAAATCAATAATGGGGATTACTTTGCCGCGCAGGTTAATCACGCCTTTGACATAGCCGGGTGTCTGCGGGACAGGAGTAATTGCCATAATTCCAATAATTTCCTTAACCTTCAAAATCCCGATGCCGTATTCCTCTCCGGCCATGGCAAAGGTTAAATACTTACCCTCCTTGCTTACCATCGCCTTCACCGCCTGATCCATTGTGTTTGCTAAATCAGCCATTGTATCCTCCTTTTTTATTTCCACAGAATCGTTAGTTGCTCTTTGTCTTTATTGGATATTCCTCTTTTGTTTTTGCCGCGTGAGGATAAGCAACCTGCAACTATTTTTTCACTTTCTTTTCAGCGCCTCTGCAAATGGATTGTTGAATGGTTTGGGTGCTTCTTTTCCATTCCTTTTCTCCTGCCTTTGCTGCGGTTTGCCTTGCTCTATTTTTTTTCGTTCAACAGGTCCGTGGCTTGCAGTTGCAGCAGTTGCCTTCTTCTCTGCCACTTTTTGAGCCACTGCTTTCTCGCCCGGTGTCTTTTTCATGGATAAAGAAATTCGTTTTCGTTGCTCGTCCACCGCCATAACCGTCACTTCTACTTTCTGATTTACCTTTACCACATCAGAGGGATTTTTTACATATCTATCTGCCATTTCGCTTAAGTGAACCAAACCATCCTGATGAACGCCGATATCGACAAATGCTCCAAATGCTGTAATGTTTGTGACAATACCGGTAAGTTTCATCCCGGGAGTAAGATCGGCTATTTTTTCGATTCCTTCGGCAAAGACAACATTTTCAAATTGCTTCCTGGGGTCGCGCCCCGGTTTGGTCAGCTCCGCCATAATGTCTTTCAAGGTCGGCAGGCCGACTTTATCGTTTACATAATCTGTCAGGACAATCTTCTGCCGAATTTCATCATCGGACATCAAATCCAAAACGCTGCATCCCTGATCACGCGCCATCTTCTCTACAAGCGGATAGCTTTCGGGATGGACGGCACTGGCATCGAGGGGACTGACGCTGTCGCGCACGCGCAAAAAGCCGGCAGCCTGCTCAAAGGCTTTGGCTCCCAAACGTTTCACCCCTTTGAGGGCATCGCGTGCCGGAAACGGACCGTTTTCGTCACGATGTTTGACAATGTTTTCCGCAAGCGCAGGCCCCAAACCGGAGACGTAAGAAAGAAGCTGGGCGCTGGCCGTATTGACTTCCACACCTACCGCATTGACACAACTGACTACGATATCATCAAGGCAGCGCTGCAATTGATCCTGATCCACATCATGCTGATACTGGCCGACACCGATGGCTTTGGGTTCAATCTTGACCAGTTCCGCCAGAGGGTCCATCAACCGCCTGCCAATAGAAATTCCCCCGCGTACGGTAATATCCTGATCGGGAAATTCATCCCGTGCCAGTTTGGACGCGGAATAAATTGATGCCCCGCTTTCATTGACCATGACAATCTGAATTTCTTTGGGAAGACCCAGCGCGCGCAGGAATGTTTCTGTCTCGCGCCCCGCTGTGCCATTGCCCACGGCGATGGCCTCAATATGAAATTGATTGCAAAGTTTTAAAATTGTTTTGGCTGCCTCAGCATGTCCTTTTTCCGAAAGAAGCGAGATGGTTTCGGAATGGAGGAGCTTGCCCTGCTTGTCCAGACAGACGGTTTTACAGCCGGTGCGAAAACCGGGATCAATTGCCAAAATTGATTTTTGCCCCAAGGGCGGCGCCAGTAAGAGCTGGCGTAGATTATCGGCAAATACTTTTATCGCTGTCTCATCAGCTTTTTGCTTTGTTGCCAGACGGATTTCCGTTTCCATGGACATAGATAGCAGCCGTTTGTAACTATCAGTGCAGGCAAGCCGAACCTGCTCTGCGGCATCGTTTTGCGCTTTAACAAAGAGTGCCGTGAGAATGTTTATCGCCTCTTCTTCGGGCGGAACTATGCGCAGCGTCAGGAACTCTTCTTTTTCACCACGGCGCATGGCCAGAATACGGTGCGATGGGACTGAGGAAATTGCCTCTTCCCATTCATAGTAGTCTTTATATTTAATTCCGGCCTCTGTCTTGTCCGTCAAGACATTGGAGCGTATAATGCCCTTGCTCCAAAACAGATCGCGAATTTTTGCCCGCGCGGTTGCATCTTCATTCACCCATTCGGCACTAATGTCTCTGGCGCCGGCCAGCGCTTCCTCAACAGTAGCCACGCCTTTTTCTTCACTGATAAACGCAGCGGCAACTTCCGCCGGATTGATATCTTCCTGAGCAAATAATTGCTGTGCCAGCGGTTCCAGGCCTTTCTCCCGGGCAATGGTCGCCCTTGTGCGGCGCTTGGGCCGAAACGGCAGATAGATATCTTCCAAAACGGTCATGGTTTCGGCGGCGTTTATTTTTTCTTCCAGTTCCGGCGTCAGCAAATTGCGTTCCGTGAGAGATTTTAAAATAGCAGCGCGACGTGTCTCCAGTTCTTCGAGCTGCTGCAAACGGTCGCGAATGGCAGTTACGGCCACTTCATCAAGCGATCCGGTGACTTCTTTTCGATAACGGGCAATGAAGGGAACAGTCGCCCCTTCGGCAATCATCGCGGCGGTATCTGCCACCTGAAGGCCTGTAATGTTTAGTTCCTTAGCTATTTTTTCGTAGCGTAATTGCAGCATGGTATTTATTTTCCTTTATCTTCCTTTATAAAGGAACCTTTCAAAAAAACGGTTATAAACTGTCCAGTCGGATTCGGGATTACTGGAATCGGTAATGAGTGATTGGAAAGCGTTGAGCTTGGCATCGAGATCGTCTATGAAATGGACAACCAGTGCCTCCATCGTTTTCGGGCGTTTGGGGGAACCGAAGTCAAGTTCTCCGTGATGGCTTAAAATGATGTGGCGCATTTTCAGTGCCAGAGGTGCGGGGAAGTCAGGTATTGCTTCAATCTTTTTGTTAATCATTTCCACGCCCATAACTATATGCCCGATCAACCGGCCCTCGTCACTGTATTCGATGAGGCTTTCGTAATTGAATTCATAAATCTTGCCGATATCGTGCAGCATGCCGCCGGCCAGCAGCAAATCACGATTCAGGCTCGGATAATGATCGGCAACTTTGTCCAATAGACGCACGGTCGATAGAGTGTGTTCCAGAAGGCCGCCTAAATAAATGTGGTGAAACCCTTTTGCCGCAGGCGCTCTCTGGAAAAGCTCTGCTGTTTTTTGATCATGGAAGAAAGCCTGCAACAGGGCTTGCAGCGGTTTGGTTTGGATTTTTTCAATATATGCCAGCATCTCTTTGAACATGGCGGCAACATCTCCTTTAGCCACGGGCAAATAGTCGGTAGGTTCGATATCTTCCCCTGCATATTTTTTAATGTTGACGATCGATATTTGAATTGCATTTTTGTAACTGGCCGCTTTGCCCTCAATATAAATTATATCGCCTTTCTTAAACTGGCGATCAAATTCAACCGCGTTATCCCAGACCTTGCCATCGAGTTCGCCGGTTTTATCTTTCAGGCGCACGTTTAAATATGGAGCGCCTTTCAGGGAAAAGGCCATATTCTTTTCGGCAGCCAGAAAAGTGCAAGCTACCTTATCCCCCTGTTTAATATCTTTAAGATAAATTTCTTTTGTCTTCAATTTTACCTGCCTTTCGTGAGAGTAGATGTTCATTTTATTGCCGCCGCGAACGTAACCGATATGTGTAATATTCGCCTTGTGTAAAACTCTGTAGCTTTTAGTGTCAATGGAAGCAATATTTATTTTATATTTCGGTGAAAACTGCTCATGTTTTTTCCCTTAAAATACGGTGATCGCCTACTCTTACCGTAAGTTTGTTTACGTCAAAATATTCCATCAGTGGAATGATGTATTTGCGCGAAAGGCCTGTAAAATTGAAGACAAAAGAAATTTATCTTAAAGATATTAAACAGGGGGATAAGGTAG
>JANXZU010000088.1 GCA_025355345.1 Syntrophaceae bacterium | reverse complement strand
TGTATATCTTCGAAGATGAAACTGCCCGTGCGGCCAAATCTGCCGGCATGCGCTGTCTTGTTGGCGAAGTTCTTTTCGATTTCCCCTCGCCTAACTCGAAAACGCCGGAAGAAGGTCTTGCATATACCAAAATGCTCATCGAAAAATGGCAAAGCGATCCGCTCATTAACATCATTGTTGAACCACACTCACTTTACACTTGCGCCCCTTCCCTCTTGGCCTCCGCGAAGAAACTTGCCGATGATTATTCTGTGCCTTTGGGCATTCATCTTTTAGAAAATAAATCAGAAAAGGAACAACTGCAAAAGAAATTTGGTAAAGACGCTGTTATCTTTTTAAACGAAATTGGCTATCTGAATGACAAATTTCTTGCGCTGCACTGCGTCTGTCTTACCGCAGAAGATATAAGCCTTTTTGCTGATTACGGCGTTAAAGTTTCTCACAATCCGGCAAGCAACATGAAGCTTGCAAGCGGTGTGGCACCTGTTCCTGATATGCTCAAAGTTGGAATTACTGTCGGCCTCGGAACTGATGGCTGCGCCAGCAATAACAATCTTGATATGATAAAAGAAATGTCCACCGCAGCAAAGCTTCACAAAGTCGCCCGCCTTGATCCAACAGTGATGAATGCTCAGACGGTAGTGCGCATGGCAACAATTGAAGGCGCCAAAGCTCTCGGCATTGAGAAGATAGCAGGCTCTCTGGAAGTTGGGAAAAAAGCCGATATCATTATTCTCGGCCTGAACAAGCCTCACTTAACTCCTCTCTATAACGAATGTTCCCATCTTGTTTATGCGGTAAGTGGCGCTGATGTTGATACTGTAATGATCAACGGGAAAGTCGTTATGGAAAATCGTTCATTATTGACAATCGATGAAACGGAAGTCATGCAAAAAGTAAGGGAGATAGCCGTAAATATTAAAAAGAGTCTAGTGAATCCACGGGTGTAATACTCACCGCTTAGTGAGATAATTCGACCAGCAAACTTCAGCGCACTTCGTTTCTGAAGTTTGGGTCTCATTACAACTTACCAATTTCGCTGCGCTGCGCTTTCACAATTGGAGTTTCACTAATAATCAAGGTGATGTTAATTACCGGACAGCATTTGGTCTATGATATATTTTGTCCGGTCTATGATTTTTTCATAGTATTTATTATTTCTTTGTATGTAGTAATGAGTTTCTATTCTTTCGGACATTTTGCCCACCTTGTTAAAAAATATTTTCATCTTATCGGCTGAAGAAAATCTGCGAACAAATAACTCTTCCCAATTATTTTTGTATATCAAACAAATATCACTGATATCCATGCTGCTTGACGGACCTGTTTCAAAGCTGATGATCAACAATATTTTCCCAATCTTTTCATCAGCTAAAAGATTAGAAAAATGAACACCGGTGATATCGTAAGTGCCAAACACTTCCTTTATTTTTCTTCCCAGATTTATAATTTCCTGCAGCGTTATTGATGTAGGGTTTGGCTTCATGCGAATTTGAGTCTGATCGTAAAAACTATTCCACACCATATAAGTCAAGCAAAATATGATATCGTCGTTCGCGATTAAAGGTAGTGTGAGATCATCTGATGAACTTAACTGCCACATATTACCGCTTATGGCAAAAGTGAATACCGGCAAATTGATATTTTCTGTGGGATTATGCAAAACAGGTATTTTATATTCTTTAGTTGCCAGAGATGAAGAAAGTTTACGGCCTATAATAGTCAGATCTTGTGGCGCTATTTCCAGATTAGTGCCCTGTTGAATCTTAACAATATCCTTATATATATCGCTGAGAAATTCAAACATCAAACCACCAAAATTAATTCTTTCAGTTAATTTCCAGAATTCAAATTCGTTTAGATGGTAAATATCCTTTCGATCAATTTTATATATTTTAAATATTTCTCCGGCCATTTCTTCTTTATGAGTTTGTGTTTTTGACAATAACTTTAAATCGAAACGTAAATAAAAACACTTCTTGATAAATTCAAAATGATCTTTCACACTGTGAGAAGAAAAATAATCGAGAACAGCTCTCATCGTGAATAAGCTTGGGTCTGGAAAATCGACGTTTTCGCCAATTTCCAATATTCTTTGGCGAAATTTGTGACACAACAGTTCTTCTTTAGGTGTTTCCAGAAACATTTTTAGTTGCAACATTTTTATGATTGATTTCAGCGGATGAGTCAAAGATTTGTTAAACTGCCAGAGAGCCGCGCCAAAATATTCAGTTTGATTAACTTCATCCAAATTACCCATATTAATCATGTCATAATCATGTTGATCACCAAGGCTTTGTTTAGATAATTCTTGATCATAATCAACATGCGCTTCCCAATCGTAGCATACCCACCAAAAAGGAATTTTGCCGCAGATGAGAATAGATGTCCGGTAAAATTCTTCTTTTAAAACATTTTTTTGAGTGGAACCGCTGCTTTCAAAATCTATTTCGCCAAATCTGCAGTTTCTTACATCCTCAACATCAACCAAAAAAAAGTAAACGGGAATTTTCAACCGCTCATCGAGCCATCCTTTGATCAAATTAATCTTCTCATTTAAATATTTTAAAGATTTTGCATCGTAAGTAGTTTTATCAATGCAGATCCAGATATCGCAATCGGAGCGTTTTGTCTGGCTGATAGTGCCCACAGAACCAATTGTATATATTCCCACAATAGGACATCCATTGGACATATGCCGAATGAATGATTTATCCTCTTTTATTGTGAATTGTTTCTTAAAGAAGTTTTCATGTTTGATTATTTCTTTATCATTTTCGACATTAAAGACGTGGAAAGGTTCTTTCAATTTTTCAATATACCCTGGCACTGACTGATGATTTACGCTGAGCAGCCAAGGCAACATATACAGAATTATGGGACTATCTTTTGGTGAATTTGCTAAAAAATATTTTTTACGAAAGGTGTTATAAGCCAGATACCTGTTTTTATTGTTTTGCAGTGTGATTGGCAGCAAGATTCAATCCCTCAGTTTTGATTACAGCATGCCTATTTTATACTATGACTATCGCTATGTCAAACTGCGATAATGTTCTGTAAGATACAGCGAAAAAACTTCTTTCCATTTACGGTATTGACAGTGATACTCTCTGTATGAAATATAGCAATTAGAAATAATTCTTCTGGAGAAAAGCATTGCACGGTGCCATCAAATATATTAGGGAAATCAGGCAAAATCTTGATTGTACAATGATTACGGATTATAACAATATTATCCGAGAACTAAAAGTTATTGAACAAAACAAGTTTGAAAATGAAAGTACTTCTGTTAAAAAATTAAATCAGATTAAAAGAATTCTCACTCTTTCCAACAATCGATATTCTCTGCGGGCGAAAAGTATTCCGCCTCTCAGTTTTCCTCAAAACCTGCCCATATCAGTTAAAAAGCAGGATATTATTGATGGCATTAAAAACAATCAGGTAATTATTATTACAGGTGAGACCGGATCTGGAAAAACAACACAAATTCCCAAAATGTGTCTGGCCGCCGGTTGCGGGCTAAGGGGCATGATTGGGCTTACACAGCCCCGGCGTATAGCTGCTGTCAGTATTGCCCAGCGCATTGCTGCCGAACTTGGTGAACAGTGCGGTAAATCCATCGCCTATAAAATCCGCTTTGAAGAAAAAACATCATCTGAACCGCTGATTAAAGTCATGACTGATGGAATTCTACTTGCGGAAACGGTTAGAGATCGCAATTTGCTTACCTACGATACTATAATTGTTGATGAGGCTCACGAACGCAGCCTGAATATCGATTTTATCTTAGGCTATCTGCGGACACTTCTCTCTCAAAGAAAAGATTTAAAATTAATAATTACCTCTGCAACAATTGATACGGCAAAGTTTTCCGATGCATTTTATCAGGCGCCGGTAATCAAAGTTTCAGGCAGGATGTTTCCGGTGGAAGTCCGCTATCAGCCTGTTGATCCGGTACAGGAAGAAAAAGGCGAAACGACATACATTGATGAAGCCGTTGCCTGTGTGGAGAATTTACAACAGGAAAGGCGTTTTGAAGATATTTTGATTTTTATGCCAACGGAACAGGATATTCGGGAAACTTGTGAACTTCTCAATAAGAAATGTTCCGGTTTGATTCTGCCTTTATACGCAAGACTTTCCGGCTCTCAGCAGAAACTAATATTTGCCAATGCCCGTCAGCAAAAAATCATTGTGGCCACAAATATCGCGGAAACATCACTGACAATCCCGGGAATTAAATATGTGATTGATGCCGGCCTTTCGCGAATACTGGAATACAATCCACGCAGCCAGACCACAGGCCTGCCGATAAAACCAATTTCACGCAGTAGCGCGGAGCAACGCAAAGGCCGATGTGGCCGTGTGCAAAATGGTATTTGTATCAGACTCTATTCACAGGAAGAGTTTTCCCAAAAGCCTCTTTATACACCACCGGAGATAATGCGTTCTAATCTGGCAGGCGTTATCCTGCGGATGCTTGCCCTCAATCTTGGGGCTGTAACTTCATTCCCTTTCGTCGATCGGCCTCAACCCAAAAGTATCCGCGACGGTATCGATATTTTACGTGATTTAGGAGCTCTGACCAAAGATGACAGCGCTGAAGAGGCAGATCATTATAAGCTGACTGAAGTTGGCCGAACAATGGCACAGTTTCCTCTTGATCCCAGAGTTTCCCGAATGCTGATTGAAGCAAAGATCGAAACATGCGTAATCGAAATTGCTGTTATTGCCGGGGCGCTGAGTATTCAGGACCCGCGCGAAAGGCCATATGACAAAGCTGATCAGGCATCAATCGCCCATGCTCAGTTTGCTCATCCTGAATCAGACTTTTTAACCTATCTTAATATCTGGAATCGCTATCACGGATCTATGGAGAGTTTGCCTTCACAGGGCAAACTAAGAAAGTTCTGCCGCGATCATTTTCTTTCTTATCGTAGAATGATTGAATGGCGTGACATCTATCATCAGATACTCGACATTATCGATGGTAAAAGCAAATCGGCAAAAAAAACAAAACACATCAGGATTGAAATAAATCAGGATATTGCCGACAAAATTCATCGCTGCATTCTCAGTGGTTATCTATCCAATATTGCCCAAAAGAAAGAAAAAAACTTTTTCAACGCGGCCAAGAGTAGAGCTGTGATGATTTTCCCCGGTTCCGGTTTATTTAATCGCGCCGGAAGCTGGATCGTGGCGGCTGAAATCAGCATGACCTCACGAGTCTTTGCCCGCAATGTTGCCAATATTAAAAGTGAGTGGCTGGAGGTTCTGGGCCGTGATAATTGCCGCTATACCTATGCTGCCGCCCATTGGGAGAAAAATCGCGGGCAAGTTGTCGCTATGGAAAAAGTAACACTTTTTGGTTTGACCATTATAGAACAAAGACCTGTCGCTTATGAAAGAATTAATCCCGAGGAAGCCAAATCAATCTTTATCCGGGAAGCCCTTCTTCCAGGCGAGGTTCCCCGCAAGATTCCTTTTCTGGAGCATAACTTGTCTTTATGGAACCAGGTAAAAACAATGGAAGAAAAACTGCGCAAGCGCGGCTTGATTATTGATGAAGATTCAATCGCCCGCCTTTACGAACAAAGGTTACCGGTCATTTCCGATATTCGGTCTTTACTTAGCCTTATTAAAGATAAAGGCGGTGATGATTTTCTGCGTTTTCGGGAAGAGGATTTAATCGTCAGTGAACCTGATTTTGAGGAAATATCTCAACATCCCGATCAGATAAAAATTGGCGAGGCTGCTTTCGCCTGCCAATATCGCTTTGAGCCTGGTAAAAGTGATGACGGTGTGACTGTGAAAGTTCCGGTTGGATTTGTTTCTCAGGCGGCTGCCGAAAATATCGAGAGCCATATGCCGTCATTACTACAGGAGAAAGCGGTTCACTTGTTGAAGTCGCTGCCTAAATCACTGCGGCAAAGACTGCCCTCGCCTGTCCACATTGCCGCATTATTACTGGAGCAGAAATCATCTTCAAATAAATCTTTGTCACAGGCATTAAGTCAACTGCTGCTTGATAAATATAAAGTTGCAGTTCCCCGCGATGTCTGGGCTTTGGAAAAGGTACCGACTCATTTAAATATTCGCTACAGTGTAATAGATGACAAGGGAGAAGAAATAAAAAACAGCCGCGACATTAATTTGCTGCAAAAGGAACTTGCTGATTATGTAAATACAGCAATACCCGATGATATCCGCAGGGCTTGGGAAAAAGATGCAATCACCAGCTGGGACTTTGGCCACTTGCCGGATCACGTTGCCCTAACAGGCATTCGTGGACTGATTGGATTTGCCTATCCCGGTCTGCATGTAATTGATGGTTCCATCAATCTCCGGCTCTTTTTAGATCAGAAAGAAAGCGCTACAAAGCACCTGCAGGGTGTTGCTGCTCTTTATGTCATTCATTTTGCAGATAAGCTCAAGCAACTAAAAAAGAATATCACTCTAAACGCCGCCATGAAAGCTATAGCTGTAAACATCGGCAATAATAAACAACTGGAGCAATCGATTATCAACAGAGTGAAAAAGGATTTATTTTTCAGACCGTGGCGCAAGCAGGAAGATTTTATTGGGCATGCCGATTCTATAAATTCTAAAATTCTGCTATACGGCCAGCAGGTCTTTGATTCCATAACACCAATATTGAAAGCCTTTGCCGAAACTCATTCTTTTATACACAAGCTTATAATGAAGAATACCGGCAATAGTCCAGTATTGAAGTACCTCAAAGATATCCGGATAGAGCTTGGCAACCTTGTGCCTATTGATTTTCCCGAGTATTATACCTTTGATCGCATGAAGGATTTGCCAAGATATTGCAAAGCCCTTGCTTTGAGGGCAGAGCGTGGAAGCCTGAATCTTACCTCAGCACAAAATAAGATGCAGGAAGTAATGATTTATTCTCAAAAGCTGCAACAAATATTAATTGAGGAAAAAACCAATACTCTTTCGTTGCAGAAACTATGCAGCGATCCTGGCCAGTCATTGAAAGTTGGCGAAGACAGCCATGTCAATCCTGTTGTATTCAACGATTTAAGAGACTGTTTCGCTCATTGCATTTACTCGCAAAAACTGACTAAAATTGAAGAATTATTCTGGATGATCGAAGAATATAAGGTTTCTCTTCTTGCTCAGGAACTAAAAACACCCTACCCTGTATCACCCAAAAAGTTGAATCATCTGATTAAGGAAATTGAATTACTCTAGGAGTATTCTTTTCTTTTGGACTGCGAAGCCTTGGCTTCGCTTTTAACAAGTTGCCTGTTTTCTCCGAGTAAAAGCGGCGCCGAGTCGCCGCACTCCAAAATACATTCCCGTTCCCACGATCCAGCGTGGGAACGAGGACAACGGCGTGCTCGGGTAGCCCGCCCTACTTACTCGTATTCTTCCAGATAGCGCTCGATATATGCGCTCACATTATTTTTAGGCTGATAAATTCCGAAGTGACCTTCGCAGAGAATATCGGCATCAAGCAGAAGCAAGGCTTGCATTGATTTCTTCCAGGCCTCTATATCGGAGCCAAACTGAGCGTTAAACGGCCCGTGAATATCCTGACCGAAAAGAACACGTTTGCCGCCTCTGTCCAAATACACGGCAATAGAACCGGGAGTGTGACCTGCCGTATGCAGGCAATGTAATTCCTCGGTACCGAATTTCATTATTTCATCTGAACCAGTAATCTTCCTGTCAACTTTTGTTGGCGGAAATGTTGTGCCATACCAGTTGGCGGCCGTCTTGAGAGAATCACCGGTCTCCACAGCTTTTGCATCCAGTTCATGAATTAATATTTTCGTGCCGTAGCGCTCTTTAAAGAAAGGAGCGGAACCAATATGATCAATATGGCAGTGAGTTAAAATCAGATGTGAAATGTTAGCGGGGTTTAACCCCAGCATTTCAATGTTGCGGACAATTTGGGCAGATCTTCTTCCCGCTCCGGCATCAATCATCACAAGGTTGCCCGCAAAATCAATCAGGTAAATCGCGGCATCATCGGCAGCAGTAATATTAGGGCCGCCGACTAAATAAATGCCATCAATTATTTCCTCGGTTCTATTCAACATATTTGTTATTCGATGCTTTTGCTGTCTAGTAAAAATATATTGGTCGTAATACCGGCGAAAGCCGGCATTTATAACACATTAAATTAACTGGATTCCGGATCAAGTCCGGAATGACAAAACACTGTATTCACGACTTTTCAGGAGTTCATTGGTATTCTCTGCCTTATTACTTCAGCTCGGCGATTATGTCACTTGCGTTGCCCATGACTACCGGCTGCTGCTCCCTCCCTTTCAAACGCTGCGCCATGTAGGGAACGTGTTCATTAAGATATGCCGAAAGTTCACCCACGGTGATTTTACCGTCTTTATTTTTATCCGCCGCGCCTTGCAGACCTTAGAGGTGGTCTTGTTTCTTAGGACAGGGAACAGGGATTTATAAGTGGGAAACCGCCCTGGGTTAAAGTTCATGCCGCAACTTGTTTCTGCGATTCTGTGTCGTAGTAAACCATATTTGGAGTCTTCTTGTCAAAACTAT
>JANXZU010000079.1 GCA_025355345.1 Syntrophaceae bacterium | reverse complement strand
GTATTGGCCGGTATGCTGGTTGCTGCTGGTTATGTTGTCACCATCGGTGAAACCTTTGGGATGTCTCAGCGCGGCGGTTCGGTGATGAGCCATTTACGCATATCGCGAGAATCAGTGCTCAGTCCTCAAATTCCGCAGGGCAGGGCCGATATTATTGTTGGTCTGGAGCCGGCGGAAGCTCTGCGCGTTTTGACTTGTTATGGTAATCCGGATGTTGTGGCTTTAATTAATTCCCGGGTAGTTTATCCGATCGGTGTAATAACCGGCGAGCTTTCCTATCCGTCGTTTGCAGAAATTGAATCAACCTTTAAGAAATTAACAGCGCAGAGCTGGATGATTGATGCAACGCTTGCGGCTGTAGAACTGGGTAATCCGATCCTGAGCAATATCATTATGATCGGCGCATTGGCGAAAACGGAGCTCTTGCCTATTAGTCGCCGTACCTTTGAAAAAGAGATAGCCGCAAATATGGATGTCGATAAATGCAAGATAAATCTGCGGGCTTTTGATGCCGGAGCGGTGATGATTGAAAATGTTGTTGACTGAAAACAAATTAAACATATATTACTTTTGCTACTATAATATTGAGGTGAATTAATGAAAGATATCTATTCGGCAGTTAAAGTTAGCGATCATGTTTACTGGGTGGGTGCTATCGATTGGACAATTCGTGATTTTCATGGATACACCACGCCCCACGGCAGTACTTATAATGCCTATCTGGTTATGGCGGATGAAATCACTTTGATTGATACGGTCAAGGCACCATTTATGGATGAAATGCTTTCCCGTATTAAATCGATTGTTGATCCTGCGCAGATTAAATACATAATATCCAATCACTCCGAAATGGATCATTCTGGCTGCCTGCCTCAAGTAATTGATCTGGTCAAACCGAAAAAAGTTTTCGCATCCGTTATGGGTACAAAGACATTAAATGAGCTTTTTCACGATCAGAGTGAAATCACTGCTGTAAAAGATGGCGAAACTTTAAGTCTGGGCAATATGGAATTGACCTTCATGGAAACACGGATGATTCATTGGCCGGATTCTATGTTCACATATCTGGCCAAAGATCAGCTTTTGTTTTCTCAGGATGCTTTTGGAATGCATTGGGCAACACAGGAACGTTTTGCCGATGAACTGCCCGCGGCAAATTTGGAATATGAAGCGGCGACGTATTACGCCAATATTGTTTTGCCTTATTCACCGATTGTTCTGAAGGCACTGGATAAAGTTCTGGCTACCGGCTGGGACATTAAAATATTTGCTCCGGATCATGGGCCGATATGGCGCAAAGATTTAGGCTGGATAATTGAGCTTTATAAAAAATGGGCTTCGCAAAAGCCCACTGCAAAAGCAGTTGTTGTTTACGCGACAATGTGGCATTCTACCGAAAAGATGGCGCGGGCAATCAGTGAGGCGTTAGCCACGGCAGGTATCAAAGTTAAGCTTTTGTCGATGAATGAAACTCACCGCAGTGAAGTTGTTTATGAAGTTCTGAATGCCGGAGCGCTGATTGTCGGGTCGCCGACGCTCAACAATAATATTCTGCCGCAAATGGCTGATGTAATGACGTATCTGAAAGGATTAAAACCGGCCAATCTTATCGGTGCCGCTTTTGGTTCCTATGGCTGGAGTGGTGAGTCGGTAAAGGATTTAGAGGTATGGCTCAAAGAAATGAAGGTAGAAATTGCCGCTGAGGCAGTCTCTGTGAAAAATGTTCCCGACAGCGACGTTTTGGAAAAATGTGCAGAATTAGGGAAAAAAATTGCAGCAGAGTTAATTAGAAAAACGGCTAATAGCTAAAAGCAAAAATATTAAGGAGGCAAAAATGAAAAAATATGTATGCGGAGTGTGTGGTTATGTTTACGATCCGGCTAAGGGCGATTCTGATAATGGCGTAGCCAAAGGCACTGATTTTAAAGATTTACCTGCTGATTGGTGTTGTCCGATCTGTGGGGCAGATAAGAGTGAATTTTCACCGGAGTGAAATTAACATAACCTGGAAAGCGAGGAAGTAATGGATAAAATTCAAGAAGCGTTGAATCAGGCTTATGTCGGAGAAGCAAAGGCCGCACTCAGACTCAAGGTTTACGCGCAAAAGGCTGAGGATGAAGGCTATAAGCAAATGGCCCGTCTTTTTCGCGTGATTGCTTTGTCGGAAGAGATTCATGGTGCTAGAGCGCTACGGGTTCTCAAAGATGTGAAAAGTACGGAAGAAAACCTGGCGGCGAGTTTTGAATCGGAAAAAAAGGTTGCCGAAATCGCTTATGATAGTTTTGTTAAATTGGCAGAAGAGGCCGGAGATAAAGCGGCCCTGCTTCATTTCAGCCAAAGTCGCGATGTGGAAGAAACACATGCTAAGCTATACAAACAGGCCATGGCCGACTTTATGGAAGAGAGGGAGACTTCTTATTTTGTCTGTAAGGTATGTGGCTATGTTGCCGATGGCGCGCTGCCTGATGAATGTCCGGTCTGCGGCGCCAAAAAAGAACAATTTGTGGATTTTGACAAATAACATGGCCATTTAACGATGACCGCTTAACATGATTATGAGGTGAGAATATGAGCATACGTCGCGGATTGTTGCTGATATTGTTGTTTGTAGTCCTCGTCTTTTCTAAAGCAGCAATTAGTGCCGAAAAACCGCTTTGGGAGCTGGGTGTTGGTTTCTCTGCGCTATTATTACCGGATTATCGGGGCTCTGATGAATACAGGTTTTATCCATTGCCTTATCCTTATTTCGTCTACCGTGGGGATGTGTTAAAAGTTGATGAAAATAAAATTTCGGGACAGATTTTTAAGACTGATTGGATTCTACTGGATATATCCATCAATGGTTACCTGCCGGTTAAGAG
>JANXZU010000062.1 GCA_025355345.1 Syntrophaceae bacterium | reverse complement strand
ATTCCGTGTCGCGCTTCGCTTGCACGGAATGACAAAAATGGCCAAAAGCGACTTTTTGCTAGGCCGTCATGTAGATCTATTCTTTGATTTTTAAATTCTTTTGCAGATAGCCTTTAAAGGTATCGTAATCATTGGCTATATTAATAGCGCTGCCTTTTCGCTTCGCCAGATCTTTCATGCTGTCCGGCATCTCTGGTGTTACTCCAAGCAATTGTTTAATTTCTTCCGGAAACTTTGCCGGATGAGCGGTTTCCAGACAGATCGCTAATTTCTCTTCACCGGTTTTCTGGAAATAGTCCTCAAGCCCTGCCCAGCCGACTGCACCATGCTGCTCCATAATCACGTGGTAGCGCTCATAAACGCTTTTGATTGTCTCGCGAGTTTGCCCATCAGAAACGGTTACTGAATAGATATGGCGTCGCATCTCTTCAATATCAGGATAGCGATGCACATTCCCAACACGATCAACAGTACCGCCGTATAATTCAAAGAAGCGTGCCAGATTACTGGGATGGCCGACATTCATGGCGTTGGAAATACAGGCGCGCGATGGTGACACCTTCTTATACTTACCGGTTTCCAGAAAAATCGGGAATTCATCATTTTCATTGGTGGGCATAACAAGTTTTGCCACCGGCAGACCCATCCGACGCGCGTATTCACACCCCAGGGCATCACCGAAATTACCGGAGGGAACAGAAAAAATAACCTCTTCGCCAGCACCTGCAAGTTCCGCATAGGCATAAATATAATACACGATTTGGGGCAGAATGCGGCCGAAGTTGATCGAATTAGCGGATGATAAATTAAATACAGCAAGCTCCGGATCGGAAAAAGCAACCTTCACCAGATTCTGGCAATCGTCGAATTTTCCTTCAACACAAAGAGCATGCACATTGCCGCCGATAGTGTCAAGCTGCTTTTTCTGCATGAGGCTTACTTCTGCCGCCGGATATAAAATGGTCACATCAATACCCGCAACTCTTTTATAAGCCTCGCCTACGGCGCTTCCGGTATCGCCGGAAGTAGCCACCAGAATATTGATTCTCTCGCCCTTGGCGCGGCAATGGCTCATAAGCCTTGCCATCATCCGGGCGGCAAAATCCTTAAACGATGCGGTTGGGCCTTGATCCAGACGCATCACAAAAGCCCGCGGATAAACAGCCTCCAGCGGCACGGGAAAGTTGTAAGCATCTTTTACCACAACCTCGAGAACTTCTTTGGAAAACTCATCGGCGAGAAACGCCTGCGCGACAAGCATTGCGGTTTGCCAGTAAGGCTTGCCTCTGAGTTTTAAAATATCGTTAATTAGCAGCTGTGGAATAGAATCGGGAACAAACAGTCCTTCGTCCGGTGCCTGCCCCATAAGCAGCGCTTCCTTGAACGACACACTGGAGGCAAAGGGAGTAATTCCCGCGACATTATTCAGATTGCGATTAGTGCTGTAGTAGCGGATGGACATCTTAATAATCCTTTTTTAGAATGTATTTTCTTTAAACTTATTTGCACGAATAAATCAAATTAAAAAGGACAACGTTATTTATTAAGGCGAATAGCGATTTTCGTTCACGTCTCTTGCCATTGCGTGTTTGACGCGTTATCAGGTTTGACCCCACTGTGACCCTATAGTGCCCTTCAGGGCATTCAGGTTATTTAGGTTATGCGCTGCGCTTCGGGGATAGTTCCACTTACGCTTTGAGCTTCGCCTTGCTTGCTCGCAGCGAGTGTCACTAAATCGGGCAATTTTCAGGCTTTGTGCCAGGGGTATATGTTTTCCAGTCTGGATTATTCGGCAGCCAATAAGTCTTGGTCCATTCATCCTCACCCAGCCATTTCTCCAGTATATTCATCGGGCCGCGACGAAACTGTTCTTTTTCCCTGATATCCTTTATTGCTTTTTTGACACCCCATTGCCTGCACCTGACCATATCGCGTGATGAATTCTTCTCCTCTTCGCGCAGACAATTAAAAAAGTTCGAGCCGTTTTTAGTAAAGTAATTGAGCGAGAGCGTTCCGGATTCCCAGGTAGATGCTTCCAACTCACGAAAAGCGCTAATTGCCGAATCGATATTCAGTACATTCATACTGTAGCTTCTTTGATATTGAATCAGATGTACTATTTCATGCCCGAGAGACTGCATAAGCATAGCGGATGAAAGATAAAAAAGATCATCGCTTACAATAAGCGGATATTTCCCGGCGCTGTTTTTCTGATTCTGAATATTAGCCCAATCGCTGGTGTTGGTGGCCCCTATGGATATTTCAACATATCTGGCAGTATAGGGTGCGTAATAGTAGTTCATAATCATGGCTACAAGCCCGGGCTTCAGGGTTGCCGTGTTTGTTACGCGAAGAGGGCCAAAAGAAGCACCAAAGAGTGCCTGGTTATACTGCGCGACCAAATTTCTCCTTTGCTGCGCGTTTAGATTTTTCATCGGTTCGCATTGAGGGGAAAGCGTGCAACGCCACCAGCTGCTCCTGTCAGTACCTATGCATACTCCCGGTAATTCAAAGAGGCGCTCATTTTTTGCCCCTGCTGTTCTATACCCTGTTATGTCCTGGGTTGCGTAAGCGTAATTTGACTGTGCTAGGCACAACGATAGTACGATGATAATTAACATGGATGCAAAACATAGGCGATTGAAAAATAAATGTACGGGCATATTCACCTCTTCAATTTAATTTCGTTTCGTTTCCGTGCAGAATATGTGAAATTGTACAACTGGTTCGATGAACCAGACCGCTTTGCGTGTGAGTGCCACGATGTCACGGCACCCAACGATTAAGCATTCTTGAGTTTATCGAGTTTGGTAATGAATATTTGAATATTATCAGACATATTATGTAGGTCTTGTGATACTTCTGAAATTTCGTCAGCGTTGGTAGAATTTGTCTGAATAATATCAGTCATGTTGTTAACAGCATGTTCAATGCCTACGATTCCCTGAGATTGCTCTTCGGAAGATTCGCTTATGACTTTGAGATGTTCTGAAAGTTCTTCCGCTACTTTCACAAACAATGAGAATGCTTGATCAGAATCATTAACAAAGATAGAACTTTGTTTTATTTTTTCAATAGTACTATTAATAATATTCTCAGTATTTTTAGAAGCGTCAGCTGATAGCTTTGCCAATCTTCTAACTTCACTTGCGACTACAGCAAAACCGACACCTGCTTCTCCTGCTCTGGCAGCTTCTACTGCTGCATTTAGTGAAAGAATATTGGTTTGCAAAGCAAGTGTGTCAATTGTCTTGACTATTTTAATTGTCTCAAAACTTGCGTTATTGACATCTTTCATTGCAGTTTGTAACTGAGATAATGCACCCTTGGTTGTTCCAATTATATTACCAGCTTTAGTCATTATTTCCCTGGCTTCAAGTACTGTTTCATAATTTCTTTTAGCCTTTTGGGCAATTTCCTTCAGCATAGCAGAAGTTTCTTCCATAGCAGTTGACTGTGTCATTGCCCCGTTGGAAATACTTTGACTGGAAGAATCAATCGCTCCTGATATTTCTACCAGTTTTTCGGAAGATTCCCGAACATCACTTACTGATTCAACAAGCTGTATCTTTGCCTTACTTGTTGCGATATCAACAAGAACACCAATAACAGTGGTAAAAAATAAAGCAAATAGATTATCAATAAATGATATTTTAATGAAAGTAGTCAAACTGGGATCAATATTTTTTATAACGGCGTTATAATATACGGATAGTGTCACAGCATAACAAGCTCCAATAAAAACAATCATCTTTCTACCGCTAAAGAGAGTCGCCATAGCCATAGTGACAAAGATAAATGCCGTGTAAGTTGTGAAACCCTCATATATTATTGGTCCTTTAAATTTAATATAAAATCCCGCTGAAACACCTATAATATTCATGGTTAATATAGTGATAGCAGCCAATTTATACTTTCCAAATTTCAATAACCAGATACATATTATCGCTGAGATTACGACAACAGTTAACGCCGGAAATGCCTGTTTGAAACTCATAGGATTAGCTAAATAGAGTGCTATGCCTAAACATGAAAATAAAATTACTATAATATGTAATATAATATTCAGGAACCATGCACGTTGCTGAGTATAATGATCATTATCTTCAAAACGGTTAACGAACCGCTCTTTTCTTCTCATCCACCAATTAATTTTCTCAGTTTCTTCCATGATAACACGTCACTCCTTTTTTGAGTCGAGCAGGCCGTTTGTCCCGTTACTTCACACAAGTGCAACTATCACAAAGCTCGGAAAAGTAAAATAAAAAACTAGTAATTAAACTGCTGTATTTTTATTGTGGTTGAAGATTTATGGGTTGCAGCAAGTTTTAAAAACTCTATGCTAGCGGGAAATATGTTGTCGAGAAATTGTATCATTAGAGAGCTTTGCACAACTATATAAAACAAACATTTTTGTCATACCGGCGGAGGCTAGTTGACATTCAAAATCTTTTCAGGGGACAAAGGCCTTTAACAATACAAAAGTGTATTGTATCGCGTATGTAGTGAGCTCGCGTTACCAACCGCCATAATCTTTATGACGAAACAATCACGGGCATGATCACTAAAGCAAGTTGGGGGTATTATACCCTCCGCTTTGCGGGATTGTTCAACTTACCAATTCCGCTGTGCTTGCGGAATTGGAGTTTCACAATAAAGCTAGAGGCTCTTTGCCGTAAAGGTATTGCATTGGCCCAGATCGCCTGATTCAATACCTTTCTTGAACCAGCGGACTCTTTGCTCGGAGCTGCCATGCGTGAAAGAATCCGGCACAACATATCCCTGACTCCGCTTCTGGAGTCGGTCGTCGCCGATGCTGCTTGCTGCCCGCAATGCTGATTCTATATCACCGGTTTCGAGTATCTTCTTGGTCTTGTTGGCATGATATCCCCATACCCCCGCAAAACAGTCGGCCTGTAGTTCTATACGCACAGAGATATTGTTTGCCTGCGGCTTCGATGCGCCCTTCTGTAAAGCAGCTGCCTTTTGCGATATGCCCAGACGATTTTGCACATGATGACCAACCTCATGGGCTATGACATAAGCCTGTGCGAACTCTCCGGGGGCATTATAACGACTCTTCAGATCCCTGTAAAATTGAAGATCAATGTATAGCTTTTGGTCGCCGGGACAATAAAAAGGCCCCATCGCAGACTGGGCTCTGCCGCAAGCTGACTGCACTGCACCGGTAAACAGTACAAGCTTGGGCTCTTTATACTCTCTGTTGAATGTCTTGAAAAGTTCATGCCATACGTCTTCAGTAGATTTCAGAACAACAGAGACCAGCTCTGCGCTCCGGGCTTCATCAGCTGGACTTTGACGCGACACATGACTTGACGGCGCGTTCATTCCGGGAGACCCTACCTGATTTAGGATCATTGAGGGATCTATGCCAAAGTAAAGCGCAATAAGCGTAATGACAATAGTGCCGATGCCCCCGCCAACCACCCCCTTGGTAACACCTCCCATTCCTCTGCGATCTTCAACGTTATCGCTTCTTTCCTCGTCCTCCCAGCGCATCAGAGTGTGCCTCCTTTAACCTATTTGTTTTTTTAACCATCCGCTTATAACGTGATGATCAACTGCACGAAGTCTGACTGACCGGCGTATTGAATTCTGAAACACCGGAATAATTTTCTGAGATATGTTGTACTATAAAATTGTCGATCTTGGTTGTCAAGAAAATATAGACCGAAAATAAGCAGGTGCCGATCCTTGTCGACATATTTGAATTGAGTTTAGTATGGGCGGTAACTCTAGTTGGTCCAATATCTGTATTTTCTTTTGAATTCAGGTGACAGGAATCCCACTGCGCACAAGCCTTCGCGAAAGCTGCCGGCCAGATCAAATTCAGGCGGTATTACCATTTGCCCCGTATTGTTAATGAATCCTGATTTTTGTTGGAGGGTCACTCTCGCAAGTCCTTCTGAAAAGGGATCTGCTTTATCGAACCGGGGCTGCACGACAATTTGACCATTCCTGTCTATGTAGCCCCATTTTCCTGCCTCCGAAACCGGAGCTAGACCATCTGCAAAACATCCCGCTTTGCTAAACCTGGGTTGAATGACCATTTTCCCGCTGTTGTCAACAAATCCCCACTTGCCATCTTTTTTTACGGCCGCCAACCCTCCAGAGAAAGTACTGGCATCCTGAAAATGCGCCTCGATGACCAGCTTTCCGGTCTTATCTATGAATCCGTAAAGCCCTGCATTCAAATCGTCAAATGACCCAACTCGAACTTGAGCCAGCCCCTCGGAAAATGGATAGGCTTGAGAGAATATGGGCTCGATTACCATCTTTCCGGTTTTGTCGATGAATCCGTGCCGCTGAGAGGCTCTTGCCGAATTTCCTTCCTTATGTTCAAGATAGACGGGAGAGAGACCATCAGAAAATTTCCGATACACTGATTTGAATCTGGGCTCGATAACCATTTTCCCTGTCTTATCGATACAACCATCTTTTTTGTCGTATGTGCCATCGTCCGGAGTAACCCATGCCAGACCTTCGTGAAAATCAGAGACCGAAAAGAACTGAGTGGGGATTGCGAATTCTCCGGTCCTATTTATGAAGCCCCATCGGAACTTGACCTGAACCGCTGCCAGCCCTTCGCTGAACGGGTGCTGTGATTGGAACTGCGGCTTTATAACGATCTTGCCCATGTTATCTATGTATGCACCTGCATAGGGTGGATATACACCCGGAGCGTCAACCCCGGCCAGCCCTTCTGAAAATCTGGCGGATGAGCTAAATTGCGGCTTTAATACCAGTTTGCCTGTCTTGTCTATGAATCCCCACCTTGCCGGTAAACTCGCCCCCTTCCAAAGCTCCTTATCATCGGCCTTATCTGCAGAAGAAACGAGCACTGGGCACAATAGCAGAACTGGTAACAAGAAAGCAAAAAAGAGATTTGGCCTTTTCATGAGTTGCCTCCGCTTGCAAAAAGTTGTGTTTAACTGAACCGGACGTCGGCTTACTTGATAAGACATTACTTCTGCACGATTAAACTATAGGAATTTCGAACTTGTATGTCAAGAAAATATTGCCACAAAATATAGTGCTTTACGTAGATGATTGTGGTCGTCTGTAAATTACGTTTATTACGATTTGAAATATAATATTTTCGCCAAGGCTATCACTTTGTGTGTTACAGGGAGCTACATGTAAAAATAGCAATAACCTGATTTTTCAAGAGTGCCACCCGACTGAATCTCTTTATAACAGGAAAATAGATGTAAAAAGACCGCATAAAGTCTACGCTTCTATTTTTGAAAAGAAACTGTTAGAATCTTCCGTATTGTAATTATGGGAGCAGTTCCTTTTCAGCCTTAAGAGATATGGTGAGAGTTCTATTTTAGAACAGAAGGAGAAAGTAATCCTGATGAACAAAGAGCACGATTACACACAAAAGCTGATTGGCCCAGACGAGCTGATCAAACGGATCAAGCCCGGTAACCGGATATTTTTGAGCAGCGGATTTGCCTGGCCCGCTTATACTGTCAAGAGTATTCTGAATGCCGATGACATCCGATCTCATGACCTTGAGTTTATCCAGCTGTTTTCTGTGGGTGATCTTGTTTCCGAATCTCAATGCCAAAACAATTTTCGCCTTATTTCGTTTCGCACCGGGGAAGGTGTTCCCGAAATCATCTGCCATCACCCGCGCATTGATTTCATTCCGGCAAACCTCCTTGAAATTCCTTTTATGTTTGAGACGGGCGCCATAAATGTGGACATCGCCATTATTACAGCATCGCCCCCGGATAACCGCGGATACATGAGCCTGGGCATTGCCATCGATGTGGCGAGGATTCTCATCAGAAAAGCTGCAATGGTTGTTGTGGAAATCAATCCCAACATGCCGGTCACCTACGGGGACACATCCATCCATATAGACCAGGTGAATTATCTTATTGCAAGCAACGAACCCCTTCCGGAACGAAAGATCAAAGAGATCGATCAAGTGCATGATCGCATCGGCTGGAACATCGCCAACATAATTTCGGACAATTCCACCGTTATACTCCATGTGGGAACGATCTTCGATGCCGTGGCAAATTATCTGAAGACAAAAAAGAACCTGGGCATTGTAACGAACGTAATCTCCGACTGGGTTATCGGTTTGATCGAGTCCGGCGCCATCTCACTGGATCGGGAAAAATCATCGGGCGGGCAGGTGTCTACCAGCTATTGCTATGGCACCAAAGCCCTGTACGATTATGTCCACCAGAACCAACTTTTCGGGTTTTACCCCATTGCCAAGCTGGCCGACCCTTATATGCTTCGCCGCATGTCGAACCTTATCAGCATCATGAATGTGGAGCGCATTGACATCACGGCGGGGAAGATTGTTTTTCATTCAGGTGATGATCTGCTCTCCGGCTATGAAAGCAAATTCAATTTTGCCTTTGGAACGGCCTACTCGGGAAATGGCAGGGTAATCTTTGCTTTAAGATCTACAGACAGGGCAGGTAACAGCACCATCGTCGTCAGTCACGAGAACAGCGATAACCGTGTGCGTTCTGCATTCAGCATTATCCGGTATGTCGTGACGGAATACGGTGTCGCCAACCTGTTCGGCAAGTCCATCCGTGAGCGGGCTTTGGCGATGATTGAAATTGCCCATCCCGACCACCGTGAAGAACTCTTTAAGAAAGCAAAGGATGCGGGTTACGTTTATCCCGATCAGATTTATGAAGCGGGACATTCGGCTAACTACCCATTGGAAATTGAGACGATGAAGACGTTCAAAGGTGGGATCGAGCTGAAGATTCGGCCTATAAAACAGTCCGATGAGGATATGATGCGCAGGCTCTTCTACACGTTTTCCGATGAATCAAAGTACCTGAGGTATTTTACAAATATTAGAACCATGCCCCATGCGAACATGCAGAAGTATTGCCAGATCGATTACAACAAGATTTTATCCATTGTCGCTGTTCTGCAATGGGGAAATTCCGAGAGAATCATTGCTGAAGGGCGATACGCGGAATATGCAAAAGAGAACACACATGAAATGGCGTTTCTGGTTGATGAAGAGTTTCAGGGAAAAGGCATTGGATCATTTCTGGTGAATTATCTCATCAAGATTGCCCGTGAGCGTGGTTTGCCGAAGCTAAGCGCCAGTGTGCTTCGCAAGAACAATAAAATGCTCGATGTCTTTAAGAAGGCAGATATCCCGCCCAGGATTATGTCTGCAGAGGATATCTATGAACTCGATTTTATTTTAGACGAGACCAAATTGTAATATATATGCAGCTTGTTTTAATCTATATAAAAGAGAAATGTATTAACGTTAAGATATTTGAAACAGATGTTTGCAATCGAACTGCATGAATTTAACACCAAGTTATGCAGGTCATGTTTGACCTGCATAACTTTATTGATAGTACTTGCTGGCATTGTGGGCACAGCCAATCTCTCATCTTCCGGATTATGAAGCCGCCTTAATGGGAGCTGAGAACATGGCAATGGCGTCAACCGGGCATTCCAGGGCGCAGAAACTGCAACCGATGCAGGTCTTTTCATTTTCCAGGCACGGATAGTTGTGGGGATCTTTGGGTAACGTGCGTCCCGTAAATCCGATGCTTCCCACAGGGCAGGTCTCAATGCAGTTGATACAGGCCACGCATTTTTTGAGATCGAACCGTGGTTTGGGCCATGCCGATTTTTTCATCCGGAGACATACCGCTCCAAGTTCGTCGTTTATGGCCGCCTCCGGGCATATCTTGCCGCAAACACCGCAATTTATGCAAAGATCTGCGCTTATCAGATGGAGCTTATCTTTTTCTCCAGAAATGGCATCCGCCGGGCACATCTTCACGCAAGCGCCGCAGCCATTACATTTTATCGTTATTGTATGTGACATATAATATCCCTCCTAACTTATGCCGAGGCGTTTGATAGTTTCGTTTGTTGGCTTTCCCGTCTGTTCATCCCAGCCAAACCTCTTCCAGTAAGCGCTCATCATTGTTTCGATATCCACACTTCTGCCCTTGTTGGCTCCTTCCGTCTGCGGCGGTCTGCCTAGTGCCCTTTCGTTTATCTTGAAGGTCTTCGGGTCGATGCCATGTTTGAAGTTGAAAGCCTGTTTGATTGTCTGAATTCTCTCGCCGATCTCCATGTATTCTTCCGGCGTCTTGTTCCAACCTGTTGCCGCGTTTAGCCAGGCAAAAGTCGGAACCCTCTTCGATCCGATAAATAGCCCGAAAAGACACATGCCTGCAGCATTGGCAAAGCTCATAAACTTACTGCAAGCCACAGCCCATTCCGCTTGTTCTTCATTTGCCAGGTATTTGCTGTTTTTTGTGTAAAGGGGACTGGGACTGGGCAAGCCTTTTACTGTTTTCCAAAGCTGAAACATCTCGTAGTAAAGATAAGCGCCGATTGTATGCCTGCCGGGTGCCGGCTCCGCGCAGTAGTGAAGGTTGAAACCGGGATCGTTTCTGCCATCGTGCATTGCCGGCTCCTGACCGCCCGCGTGAATGGCGTAATGCTCAGAACCCTTGCCGATTTTTTTTGCTGCGACTTTGGTGCCGTCGGCAAGCAAATCGCCTATTCCTTCCCGTGCGATCATCTTCTTGATCAGCGCGACTATCGCCTCGGTATTGCCCCACTTGAGATCCAGACCATCCGTATCCTTTATTGTGAGGATGCCTTTTTCATAACATTCGATGGCGAAGGCCGCCGTGCCTCCTGCTGAAATTGTGTCCATCCCGGCTCTGTTTAAAAGTTCGTTTAAGTAAAATACAGAGTCCAGATCTTCATTCATACAAAGACCGCTTAAAGCCAGTACACTTTCATATTCCGGTTTGTGGGTGTGGGAATATTCGCCTTTTAAGGTGCAGATGCCGCCGCAGCCCAGCGGACATGCGTAGCAATGATATTTGACAATCTCTGCGTCCGTAAAAAGATCGGGATTGATTTTCTTTGATTTTTTAATCGGGAAATCAACATTCGAGCCGCCCCAGTTTTTTAAAGGCGCGTCACCCATCTCTGAAGACAACTGGTTCATTCCGACAGTTCCCCACTTTTTCAAAATTGTCCGGTACAGCATGCCGTCCTGGGGAAACAAAACGGATGTGATCCTCATAAAACTTCCCACAAAGGCGAAGATGCCGCCGGGCGGAAGTGGTACAGGAAATGTTACCCATTTGGCGCATTTTTGGCTTAGTTTTTTGATTGCCCCGAGGTCATGAACGGCGATGCGCTGGACGCCGTCAAGCACTACCGCCTTGAGTTTTTTAGAGCCCATTACCGCGCCCAAACCTGAGCGTGCCGCGATTCTTCCCTTATCGTTACATACGCCGGAGATCAGGGAAAGTTTTTCACCGGATGGCCCGATAACTGCCACAGCGGACTTTTTGCCATGCGTATTGCGAAGCAGATCTTCTGTTTCCACAGCATCTTTGCCCCAAATCTTGCTTGCGTCTAAGAGCTGTGCTTTGTCGTTTTTGATGCAAAGATAGACAGGTTTGGCGCTGATACCTGTAAAGAAAATCGCGTCATAACCACAACGCTTAATAGCAGGGGAAAAAGTACCGCCACAATTGGCATCTCCCCAACCTCCTGTCAGTGGCGACTTACCGACCAGTGTCCACCGTCCCGAAAAGAAGCTTCCCGTTCCTGTAAGCATCCCCGAACAGAAACCGAGGATATTATCCGGCCCTAAAGGATCGGCGCCGGCGGGAACGCGATTGTAAAGGATGTAAGCCCCCAGCCCCATGCCGCTGAGATGCTTTTGATATACCTCATCGGGAATGATCTCTTCTTTGATTTCGCCGCGAGTTAGATCAACATTCAGTATCTTGCCCATACATGCCTTTTTCATATTATCCCTCCTTATCTGCTCGTCATCTTTTTCAGCTTTTTTTCAAAGTACCATTTGATTTCCATCTTTGTCAATAAATTGTTTTAGAAAACGCGCATGCCTATTATCGTTTGTCGTATTGCTAATCCAGAGAGATTCCATGTCTTTTTTCGCCATTGCCTATTATTATCTTGACAATCAAATATGCTTTCCCTATACTTCGGCACATAATATAGATATAAATAATTGAGTAAGGCATAATAATTCAAAAGCGGAGGTTATCAATTATGTGGGCATTAAAGAAAGCATGGTATCGTACGTATCAGTTCGTTATGGGTTTAAGTATGTATACTCTTCCCTGGATTGAACCCACAATCATTGACGGCGCGGACAGCATAAAAAAACTTCCGGCGGCTATCAAGAAAAAAAGTATCACAAACGTTCTTGTCGTTACAGACCCCGGCCTCATGAGTCTTCACCTTCTGGATTCTCTCTTTGAAGCTCTCAAATCAGCTGGTATTAAGCATTGCCTCTATGATCAGGTACAACCCAACCCCACAATTGACAACATCGAGGCAGCCCTTAAAATCTATCAGGCAAATAATTGTCAGGCGATTATAGCTTTTGGCGGCGGCTCGCCGATGGATTGCGCAAAAATCACAGGCGCAAGAGTTGCCCGCCCGAATCGTTCGGTAACCAAGATGAGAGGTTTGTTTCAAGTAATACTTCCCGCTTTCAAAATGGGATCAATTTTCCCTCCGCCTCTTTTTGCAGTTCCGACAACAGCAGGCACCGGCTCCGAAACCACAATAGCAGCTGTTGTATCTAACCCTCAGACTCATGAGAAATTTCCGGTCACCGACCCTGTTATTCGTCCGAGATATGCGGTTCTTGATCCTATGCTTACAGTCGGCCTTCCGCCTCACATTACATCAACAACAGGCATGGATGCTTTGACCCACGCTGTTGAGTCCTACATCGGCAAATTCTACAATAGCAAAGATACACGTAAAAAAGCTGTTATGGCTGTTGAAATTATTTTTAAAAATATTGAAAAAGCTTATAACAACGGTCAGGATATTGAAGCAAGAGGAAAGATGCTGCTTGCCGCGTATTACGGAGGATACTCATTCACCCGTGGCGGCGTTGGTAATATTCACTGTATCGGTCATAACCTCGGTGGTATGTATGGCGTTCCACATGGCCTGGCAATGCCGGTTATTATGCCCTATGTTCTTGAATGGTACGGCGAAGTAGTGCACAAACGTCTTGCTGAACTTGCTGATATTGCCGGCGTTTCCAAGCCCGGGATGAGCCGGTCTCAAAAGGCCATAGCTTTTATCGAAGCCATTAAGGCTCTCAACAGCAGAATGAAAATTCCGAATAAGTTTGATTGCATTAAAGATGAAGACATCCCGAAAATCGCAGAGCGTGCATTGATGGAATGCAACCCTACATATCCCGTTCCAAAAATTATGAGCAAAGAAGATTGTATGGGTGTTATTCGATCACTCAAAGCATAATTGTATAAGGTTTTAATTGCCACGCCGAAGCACCGCCGGCGTGGCAATGTTTTTATATTAGCGAAGGCTTCGGACAATACGCGTTATTCATAGCCAAACAGTCTCAGTTACCGGGTACCAATTCAGACTTCTTTCCACTTCATCACCCTATAAAAATACTTCCAGAATAAGTTCTGAATTTTTTCCAATATCCCTTTAAACGCTGTCTGAAACAGCATCCAGTGAAGCCTTCTTTGCCACAGAAGGAAAGTGTGGATCGATATACTATTGATGTTCATAACTTTTATTTTGTTTTGGGTAATATACCAGAAACGCGGGGCGGCTATGGGCTTCCATTTACCGCAGACAAGCTTGATAACCTCGAATGCCCCGAGTGAAGAACATAGCCATACTACAGGACATAGCTGTGTTGGCGGCAGGTCTTCATCCAAAAATCTCTGATAGTAATCAATTCGCCAGCCCGCCAGAAATGTGTAAAAGTATGTGCCTAATTTATATTTCCTTGTCCGGAACATTTCGTATAGTTGTTCATAGGTTTCAAGTGTGGGAATACCCTGGATTTTTTCAATGGTCGGGCCTTCAGGCAGAAGAATGCTGACATTGGCCCATGTGCCTGAAGGAACTACGAAAAGAGCGGGTTTGCCTTGCCGCTTGGCCTCGCGAAAAACGAGGATGCTAAAGGCAAAGTCGTCAGCGGCGGGGAAAACGACATCAACCTGCGGGATCAATTGAGCAATTTCCGCATGATTAAGCAGCCGGGGATGGATCTCAACTTCGGCATGGGGGTTTATCCGGCGGATGTCTTCCCCGATTACTTCCGCCTTGTTTCTTCCCAGAGTGTCAGCAAAACAGGAGATCTGACGGTTAATATTTGTCGTGTCGTATGCATCAAACTCAACCAGGATAAATTTTTCAATGCCGGAGCGGGCGAGCATAATGGCAACTGTACCGCCGATACCGCCGCAACCGACGATGAGAATGCGCGCCTTGCGGAGCCTATCTTGTTCCTGTTCGGAAAATATGCCGTAATTGCGGGCAAATAGCTCTTCATATAGAGGTTGCTTCGTGTTATTCAATTGCTGTATCTCCAGAAAGCATGTAATCTTTGAGATTATTAAGTCTATATCATTTTGTAACTACGATTCAAGCAAATATTGGCAGGCTATTTTATCGTTCTAACACCTGAATTATTTTAGAATTATTGTATTGACAAAAAAATTTAACCATCATATTCATTAAGATAAGTTTATTTAAGTGGTAGCAAATTGAAACATGGCAAGGAAAGTTACTAAAGTCAGTCCAAATTTAAGCAAGGAGGTGCATGATGGCAACAATGATGCAAAATAAAAATCGGCGTGTTAATGATAAAATCATATTTATTGAACGGCGCAAAGGCAAATTTTATATGTACAGTCAATTAACGCTATCGATGATGCTTTTCTTGTGGCTCTTTTGGCTTATTAAATAAGAGCAAGCCGTATAATTTCAGAATTACTCAAAGGTTGAATTCTTTTTCGATTTGGTAGTGTTTTGGTTATAATGAAGATTAATGGGCATATAGGGGCACAAACGGTTGCCTGAATTCTCTATCAGTAAAAAGTCTTTATTTAATCACTACCGATTCAAGTATAATCTACATTTACATATTCATTGCAATGAGATCAATGATCTCCTGATTCGGAGGTATATCCGCCATTGAATGACCATAATGCACAAACCGAACTTTCCCTGCTTTATCAATCAGCATCTGCGCCGGAAGTCTGCCCAGTTTGAAGATCTTGACCTCCTGCCCGTACAGCTTCAAAACAAAATGCTCCGGATCCGGCAGACCGATAAACGGTAGATTTTCCTTCGCCCAGTAGTCCCGGAAAGCTTCTGCTTTTTCCGGCCCGGCTACGATGATTTCCGTATCCAGTTTTACGAATTGTTGATAATCCCGGCGCAACTGCGCCATGTGCGCTCGGCAGAATGGTCAGAAAAAGCCACGGTTGAAAACGACCATTACATTTTTTTTACCGGCAAAATCGGTAAGGGATACACTTTTTCCATTAAAATCGTTGAGGGTAAAATTCGGCGCCTGGGTATTTAGTTCGACTCTTGCCATGATTGATCCCTCCTTAATATTTACAAACGTTATCAGACATAACAGTATTGGTCAATTATCCACAAATCTCTGATGATTTCAAGCTCAAATGTGTCTCCTTTCATTAGAAGCAATCTCATATCATATCAGGCAATGAAAGAATAAACTTGACTTTGATATTTATTGCGTATATTTTGACCATCAAATGATGGAATCATGCTATGGAATAAGACGATGAGAACAGCCCTCGAAAAGGCCCGGAAAGATCCGGAATCAATGAAAGCCAGAATCCTTGCCGCTGCACGCGGCGTCTTCGGTGAATACGGTTTTCACGGCACGACAACCAGAATGATCGCCAAAAAGGTGGGGATCGACATATCTACTCTGCACTACCACTGGGGTGACAAGAAAGATCTCTTTGAGGCCGTTATCCTCGACATGAACCGCGACCTGGGGCGCGAGCTTATCGAGGTGGAAAAAAGTATCCATGGCCGCCCCCTGGGGGAACGTATGAAAATCGCCATTGCTATGACGACAGACTACCTGTTTGCCCACCCGGAAATATCGAATCTCGTGCTCCATCGTTATTTCAGCAAGACAAGGCACGAGGTGAACCTTGATTTCAAGGTTACGGAGTTCACCGGCGACATAGCCCGCTCTATGGGCCTGACTACAGACCCCAAAAAAACACCGCCTCAGGGCATGCTGGAGGTTCTGACAGTCATGAACGGCATCCATAATTTCGTCTCCGGAGAAAACTTCTTCCGCCCCATGGTCAAACTCGACCGTGAAGAGTACATCACAATGGTCAAAGAGACATTACAGTTCGTCCTCATCGCGGGCTTCACAAACAGAGAAGGAAAGGAACTGCAGAAGGTTTAAAAAAATCCTTAAAATCGGTGGTTAAAGGGAACGATCCCATCGCTTCCCACCGGTACACGGGTGGAGATGGCAAAGTTACTTCCAAATGTTCAGAGACATTCTTTAAAAAGGAGGCTTTTGTCCATGAATATTATCACCTATAAAGCAGAACATAATATCTTCCGGGAAAGCCTCCGAAAATTTATTGATAAAGAAATTGTGCCCCATATTGAGCAATGGGAGGAGGAAGGCATTGTTCCCCGAAGTGCCTGGAAACAGTTGGGAGAACAGGGATTTTTATGTACGGATGTTGCCGAGCAGTACGGCGGAGTCGGCGGCGATTTTCTTTATTCCGTTATCGTTTGTGAAGAACTCGTCAAAAGTGGCTTTTCTGGACTGGCCGCGTCGCTGCATAGTGACATCTGCGTCCCTTATATTTCAGCGTTTGCCTCAGAGGCCCAAAAGATCAAATATCTGCCGGGCTGTGTTGCAGGCGAGATCATTACAGCGGTGGCAATGACGGAACCAAACGCCGGCAGCGATCTGGCGGCAATAAAAACAACGGCGGCAGAAGATGGCGATCACATTATCCTAAATGGTCAGAAGACATTCATCAGCAATGGCATTAACTGTGATCTGGTCATCGTTGCCGCGCGCGACCCTGCCATACAGAAACAACATCAAGCCGTTGACCTTTATCTTGTCGAGGCCGGCACCCCCGGCTTTGAAAAAGGAAAACAGATTAAAAAAATCGGCTGGCACAGCCAGGATACAGCAGAACTGTACTTTACGGATTGCCGGATTCCGAAGGAAAACCGTCTCGGCGATAAAGGGAGTGGGTTTCTTAAGCTGATGATGAAACTACAGCAGGAGCGGCTTGTCTGCGCCATCGGAGCGGTTATGGGCGCAGAGTTCATGCTGGATTTTACCATAAAATATTGCAAGGAGCGCAACGCCTTCGGGAAACCCCTCTCCAAATTTCAGCATGTCCAGTTTGAAATCGTCGAGATGGCCACCGAAGTCAAACTGGGGCGTACTTTCATCGACAAGCTAATCATGGATCACATTGAAGGCAAAAGTGTTATCGTCGAAGTTGCCATGGCTAAATACTGGACTACGGATATGGCCTTTCGTGTCGCCGACCGGTGCCTTCAGCTTCACGGCGGATACGGGTATTGCGAGGAGTATCCTATAGCCCGCGCCTGGCGGGATATACGCGTAACGCGGATTTTCGCCGGCACAAATGAAATCATGAAGGGGATTGCAGCGAGGTTTATGGGGCTATAGGTTTGGTAATTATTAGTGAAAACCCAATTTAATGGGACCAAAGTTTCAGAAGCAAAACGCGCTGAAACTTGCTGGTCGAATTATCCCACGTGCAAAGCTAAGTGGGACTATAACAAAGCGCAGTAACTTAAATAACCTAAATGTCATCTGCGGAGGTAAGGCATGAACGCTAGTAATCAAGATAGAGTTGCAATTATCGATGCCTGTCGAACGCCATTTATGCGTTCCGGCACGGCCTATTATGATCTGATGGCCTGGCAACTGGGGAGCTTTGCTGTCAAAGGCCTCCTCGTGAGAACGGGGATTGAACCATCGCTTGTCGATTATGTAATAATGGGCACCGTGTTGGCTGATGTTTCCACAACGAATGTGGCGCGGGAGATATTGCTGGGCGCGGCACTGCCAGGAACGATACCCGCACATACCTGCACTGCGGCCTGCGTTTCAGCAAACATCGCTGTTACCTCCGCTTGCGATATGATTAATTCCGGGCAGGTGGATACAGTGATTGCCGGTGGCGTGGAATCCATGTCCGATCCCGCAATTAAAATCGGAAAGCGTTACCGGCGCTTTCTGCTTGATCTCACGATGTATAAGCGCCCGAAAGACATCTTGGGGAAACTCAGGCTGCTCAAAGGAATGAAGCTTACTGATTTTTTTGCCGTTGAAAGACCGGCTATCTCCGAATATTCTACCGGCCTCTCCATGGGAGCCAATGCCGACAGGATCGCGCGCCGCCTTGGCATTACCCGCCTGGAGCAGGATGACTTTGCCGCACGCTCGCACAGGCTTGCCACAAAAGCGATTAAGAATGGATTTTTGAAAAAGGAAATAGTCCCCATTGTCGTTCCCCAAACCGGCGAAGTGGTGATACACGATAACGGCCCGAGGGCGGATGCCACTGCTGAAAAGCTTGCCTGCGTAAAACCGGCTTTTGATAAACGCTACGGTACCGTAACGGCGGCCAACTCTTCATTTCTCACGGATGGCGCATCGGCAGTGCTGATGATGAAGGAATCAAAAGCTAAAGCTCTGGGATTAAAACCTCTGGCGTTTATCCGTGCTTATGCTCACGCCGGATCCGATCCGTGGGAAGAACTACTGCTTGGGCCGGTTTTTGCCGCTGCTCGCGTGTTGAAAAAAGCGGGCATTACTCTTGCGGACATAAAAGTTCTGGAGATCCACGAAGCTTTTGCCGCACAGATTCTAGCTAATGCCCGTTACATGGAATCAGAAAAATGGGGACGGGAAAAACTTGGGCAGGATGGTAAAATGGGTGTCTTTGATCAGGAACGGCTCAACACGCGGGGTGGCTCTCTGTCTATCGGCCATCCTTTCGGGGCGACAGGCGGCAGACTGATTGCCAGTTGTTGCAGCCGTATGCAGGAAGAAAATGCTCAGTTCGGCCTTGTTGCCGGCTGCGGCGCCGGTGCTGTGGGCAACGCCATTATTCTGGAAAATGCAAGATAAGGGAGATGACAATGAACTATATCACTCTGGAAATAACAAAAGAAAAAATCGCAATTATCACCATTGATTCGCCAGAAGCCAAAGTAAACAAGGTTTCATCGAGATTTCTGGATGAAGTAGCCGGGGACATTCAGAGAATCAATGACGATAAGAGCATTAAAGGCATAGTTATCGTGAGTGGTAAAGAAGATAACTTCGTTGTAGGTGCAGACATTGATGAAGTCAAAAGGATGCAGGCCACGGAAGAAGTTATTGCGTATATAACTAAAGGCCACTCCATCCTCAATACTCTGGAAGACATGAAAATCCCTGTGGTTGCCTGCATTCACGGCAATTGCTTAGGCGGTGGCCTCGAGCTGGCGCTGGCCTGCAATTACCGCCTGGCTGTCGATTATCCGAAAACCGTTATGGGTTTACCGGAAGTTCAACTGGGCCTGCTGCCGGCTGCGGGAGGCACGCAGAGACTGCCCCGTCTTATCGGCCTGACGGCTGCGCTGCCTCTGCTTCTTACCGCGCGCAGTCTTCGGGCAAAACAGGCCAAACGGGCGGGTCTTGTGGATGAGGTGATTCCCCCTTACGGCACCAAAGAAACGGCAGTTAAAAAGGCACTGGAGCTGGCTGAAAAAGGAAATATTCGCAGGAATCGCAAGCGTTCTTTTATTACCTTCCTTCTGGAATCCAATCCTATCGGAAGGTCAATAGTTTTTTCACAGGCCAGAAAAATGGTTACCCGCCAGACATATGGCTGCTATCCCGCGCCTTACGCCATCATAGATGCGGTGGAGCATGGCCAGAAACATGGGAAAGCCGCAGGCCTGAAAAAGGAAATTGAGCTTTTCGTCAAACTGGTGACAACTTTCCAGTCCAAAGCTCTCATGAGCCTATTTTTCGGCATGACCGATCTGAAAAAGAATCCCCAGAAAAGCATCGCCCGCAGCGTGGGGAAACTGGCCGTCCTGGGAACCGGTTTGATGGGTCAGGGTATCGCCTCCGTCTCCACAGCCATCTGCGAAACAATTTTGATGAAAGATGTAAGCCTGAATGCGGCAGCTCCGGGCATGAAGGAAATATGGAAGGGCTTGCAGAAGAAAGCCAAATCAGGAGCTATCCTCGCATTTGACCGGGATATCCAATACGGAAAACTGGTTGCAAGTGATGATTACTCGCTGTTTAAAAATACCGATCTGGTTGTTGAGGCTGTATTTGAGGATCTTGCTTTGAAAAAGCGCATCCTGGCCGATGTAGAGGCCGCGACGGACGAACGCACAATTTTCGCTTCCAACACTTCTGCCATTCCGATTTCGGATATTGCCGCAGGATGTAAGAGACCGGAGAACGTTATCGGAATGCACTACTTCTCCCCTGTGCCCAAAATGCCGCTGCTGGAAATCATTACTACCGATAAAACAGCACCCTGGGTAACGGCTACAGCCCTTGATATGGGGATCGCTCAGGGGAAAACATGCATCGTTGTCAAGGATGGTCCAGGCTTTTATACAACACGGATCCTGGCTCCTCTATTGAATGAAGCGGTTCTTCTGGTGGAAGAAGGAGCGGACTTAGTCTCTATTGATAAGGCGATGCGACAATTCGGCTATCCTGTCGGGCCTATCACTCTTATCGACGAGGTGGGGATTGATGTCGGCGCCCACGTTGCCATGGGTCTGGAAAAGATGTTCGCGGCAAGGGGCATGCAATCATCCGATGCATTCCCTAAACTTATTGCCCGGGATTATAAGGGGAAGAAAAACAAAAAAGGTTTTTACCTCTACGATGGGAAAAAGAAGAAAGGACAGAAACTGCCTAATGAAGAAATTTATGCCCTGCTCGGTGGAGTTCCCCGCAAAAAGTTTGATGTAGAATTAATCCAGCAGCGGGTAAGCCTTATGATGATTAATGAAGCGCTGATTTGTTTACAGGAGGGAATCATTTCCTGCCCGCGCGACGGGGATATCGGCGCTGTTTTCGGTTTGGGATTTCCGCCCTTTGAAGGAGGCCCGTTTCGTTACATAGATCATATTGGCGCTTCCGGCGTTATGGCAACGCTTGCATCGCTGGAAAAAATCTACGGGAATCGTTTCAGCCCGCCACAGATACTAAGAGACATGGCGCAAAGCGGCAAGAAATTTTATTAGTGAATCACCAATTCCGAATGCGCAGCGAAGCGGAGGGTATAAACCCTCACAACTCGCTGAGAAATGTTCCCAAAGCTTGCTTTGGGGTTTATACCCGTGATAAGGAATTATGACTATGACCGGAGCCCTGCAAGGCCTGAAGATTCTCGATTTTACAACTCTGCTGCCAGGTCCCTACGCTACAATGATTCTGGCGGACATGGGGGCGGATGTTCTGCGAGTGCTTGCAGGCTCTCGCCCGGATGCAACTTTGTTTCTGCCCCCGATCATTCCCGGAACGAATATGTCCGCCGGGGCTGCCTATCTTGGGCGCTCTAAGCGCTCCATAACCCTTAACCTGAAGGATTCGAAGGCCGGCGAAATCATCCGGCGCCTTATCCTTGATTACGATATTGTCGTTGAACAGTTCCGCCCCGGTGTTATGGAAAAATTCGGCCTGGATTATTCTTCGCTCAAGCAAACAAATCCCCGCCTTATCTACTGTTCCCTGACCGGCTACGGGCAGACCGGCCCCCTGCGCGACCGCGCCGGCCATGATATTAATTACCTGGCGCGCTCTGGGATCATGTCCTACAGCGGAAGAAAAGATTCAGGGCCGACTCTAATGGGCGCACAGATTGCCGATGTTGCCTGCGGCGCGCAAAACGCCGTTATCGGAATTCTTGCCGCCGTTACCCATCGCCTCACTACCGGCTGCGGGCAGTATCTGGATATAGCCATGACAGACGGGGCGCAGGCCCTCAATGCTCTGTTTGGCGCAGGTTTCCTTGTGGATGGTAAAGAATTGGCACGCGAAGAAACTGTTTTAAACGGAGGGTGCCTCTATGATTTTTACGAAACGCTCGATGGCAGGCACTTAAGCCTTGGGTCTCTGGAGGCTGTATTTTTCAACTCCTTCTGCCAGGCGATTGGCCGTCCAGATTTGATGCCTGTTGGGGTTGCCCCGGAAGATTGCGACAGGATAAAAAATGAACTTTCCGTTCTTTTTAAAACAAAGACGCTGGAAGAATGGATAAACTATTTTGCCGGTATTGATGCCTGCATTGAACCAGTTCTGACCTTGAACGAAGTTGCCGCCGATCGTCAAACTCTGGCCCGGCAGATGATTGTGGAAGTCCCCCTGCCTGACGGCAAAACAGTCCGGCAATTTGCTAATCCCTTAAAATTTTCCGAAACACCGCCACAATACCTGTTTGCCGGTGTTCCCGCGGGGACTCATAACCGTGAAATATTTCTGGGACTTGGTTACACAGTCGATGAAATTGAAGAATTTCAAAAAACTGGTCTTTTTGATTAGGGGGTTAAGCGCCGGACTTATTTCCGGTGTTTATGTCAAACATTTTGTTTTCTTTCAACACTTCAAAAACTCTCTTAATAGATAACCTGTTTCATACAGGCTTTCTTCCCGAAACGATGGAAATCCATGCGACGGTATTTGGTTGTCATCATCGGTTTCGTCGAGAGAAAAGTACGAGGCAAGATGGGATAATGAAACAGTCGGTTCTTCCACCATCGGATCAAAGGATTTCCGGGATTTAGTTATCGATGTTTTCATGTTTGCGTTCTTTTTGAGTATTGGTATAATAGTGCTGCCCAATACCTATTGACGATCCAAAGCTTCCCGTACCTTGGCGGCGAGTTCTTTTATGGAGAAAGGCTTCTGGATGAAATTCACACCTTCATCCAGCACGCCATGATGGGCGATAACGTTAGCCGTATAACCCGACATGAACAGGCGCTTCAGTTGCGGATAAAGAGTCAACATGTTTTTGGCCAGATCCCGGCCGTTCATCTCGGGCATGATTACGTCCGTCATCAGCAGGTGTATCTCGCCTTTGTTCTCCCTGGCCAGGCGCATGGCTTCCCCGGGGCTACTTGCCGCCAGTACCTTATAGCCCTGCATTTCAAGCATTGACATAGTTATTTCCACTATTGAAGGCTCATCCTCCACCAGCAGGATCGTCTCTTTTCCTTGCATATCCGACCTTGGTGCGCCTTCAATCTGCGACTGCTGTGCCTTGCCCACGTACCGGGGCAGATAGACCGTGAATGTTGTTCCCTGTGAAGGCTCGCTATAGGCATTGATGAAGCCATTGTTCTGCTTGACTGCGCCGTATACAGTAGCCAAGCCGAGGCCGGTTCCCTCACCAACGTTTTTGGTCGTAAAGAACGGCTCGAAGATGTGGGACAGCGTTCCTTTGTCCATGCCACAACCATTGTCGCTCACGGAGATTTGCACGTACTCGCCGGGAATAAGGCCGGTGTTAATTGCGCAGTATTCTTCGTCGATAGTTATGTTTGCTGTCTCAATGGTCATTTTACCGACACCAGAGATCGCGTCACGGGCATTGACACACAGGTTGGCAAGAATCTGGTCGATCTGAGACGGATCCACATTAACCAGCCATAGATCAGCCGCAGGCTGCCAGTTAAGGTCGATGTTTTCACCGATAAGCCGTTTCAGCATTTTGAGTACGCCTGCCACAATTTCATTTAGATTTATAACTTTGGGCGCGACGGTCTGTTTGCGTGCAAACGCCAACAGTTGACGGGTGAGCTCGGCGGAGCGTTCGGCAGCTTTGAGAATTTCTTTAAGACGACCATGGATCGGCTGTGACGAGTCAACCTTCAGCAGGGCCATTTCGGTTTGTCCCAGGATAACCCCCAGCATATTGTTAAAATCATGTGCAACACCTCCCGCAAGCCTTCCTACTGATTCCATCTTTTGAGCCTGCTGAAGCTGCGATTCTAGTGCACGGCGTTCGGTGATATCTTCAGAGACACCTTCAAGCCACCCCTTTTCTTTAATAAGTTTGCCGGAAAAGCGCATCAAAACAATTGATCCATCATTTTTAAGGAAACGCGCTTCAAGGTTTTGAAATTCACCATCACCCTGCAGAAGAGAGATCATCTTCTTGCGGTCGTCAGGATTGACATACCGAACTCCAATATTAAAGGGTTCGGCCAATAACGAAGCTCTGTCTTGAAATCCAATAAACCGGGCAACGGCATCATTTGCGTCAAGTAACAACCCTGTATTGACATCCGTCCTGAAAAGACCAATCTGAGAATTAAGAAAAATGTTTCTATAGCTTTCTTCCGCCTGTTTGCGCTCAGTGATATCGTGAATAACGCCTTTGAACCCAATCGGTTTACCTGATGAATCTATTTGAAGCGCTACAGATGCTTCAATGAATCTTTTTGACCCGTCTTTTCTTACAACCTGCCAGTCGAATGCCTTGGTTGGTTTCCCTGTTTTGTAAACTTCATTAAACGTCTGGAAAAGTTTTTTAGCATACTCTTTATCTGTATATTGCCGGTTATTCATCCCTATCATTTCCTCCGGGGAATAACCAATAAGTATGCACGTTGAATTATTGAAATAAGTGAAGTTGCCGGCTAGGTCAACCTCAAAATAGCCCTCCTGCATGTTCTCCAGAATAGTCCTGTGCTTTTCCTCACTCTTCTGCAGCGCTGCTTCCGTCCTTTTGCGCGCTGTAATGTCCATAAAACTTCCCAGACCTGCCGGTTCCCCTTTATAAACGATGGGGGTAACCATCTCCAAAACCCAGATTATCTGTTTGTTTTTTCTGATGAACCTGTATTCATAGTTTG
>JANXZU010000060.1 GCA_025355345.1 Syntrophaceae bacterium | reverse complement strand
TAGAACCGGGCCAGGTTAAAATATCGAGAAATATTTCTCCCACAACTTTTGATTTGAAATCATCAAAATTGATTTTATCAACAGCATGACGGATTTTATTGCGCAGCTCCACGCTCAATGTTGATTGAAAGGTCAGCGCATTTTTGAAAAGACGAATTATCGCTTCACCAGTGTCGAGGTGAATGACTTTCTTTCGTCGGGAGAAAATAATGCCATCAAGAACAGCAAGCCCATCGGCAATTTCCACTGCGCTGAACCTCCTGCGGACGTTATTCCAGATACTTTTGCCGGAAAGATCCTTCTCCAAAAATAAAAGCAGCGATAGCCGGATATCACGGACGGTTTTGAAGAATTCCTCCAGAAGGCACCCCGCGCCATCCGGGCCGAATCCGCAGAGTATCGCAATAGCATTTTGATAATCCGTTTCCAGAACATCCAGGCGCTGTCCGCTGATCATATGCAACTGTGCACGCAGACCGGCAAGGAAAGCGTAGTTGGCCTCAAATCTTCGAGTTTCCGCCAGTGAAAATCCTGACTTTGTATGCAACTGGGCAAAGTTTTTCGTGCCGCATTTTACCCGTTCCGCCCAAAGCAGACGCTGACAATCGCGAAGAGTACAAATTCCGTTTTTAATATCAGGCTCAATGCGGTAAAGTGAATTTTCTGAAGAATAAAGCCCTTCGCGCATAGCGACGGATATTCCTTCAATGTAATCCTTCTTATGCTTTTCAAAATACGGTTTGATGCAGGTTATTTGAAGTTTATTAAATAAGTCGCGGTTACCGCAGATAAAGCGACTCTCGAGAAACGCGGTATCGGTTGCCAAATCATCACCGATAATAGCCGAGCATTCGGGAATTGTGCGCACAACACAGCCCATTGTCAGGCCGATATTCCAGAAAAGCTTTACGGCGGAGGAAAGTTTTGCGGATTTATGCTGATTCGAATGAAGAATAAGAATATCCACATCGGAATATGGCCACAACTCTCTGCGTCCATATCCGCCTAAAGCGACAAGGCAAAAATTCTTATCGAACCGGTGTTCATCGATACAGGCCCGGTAAATATCCCGCAGTATATTATCCACATCACGACAATAAGCACGCACAGACTCAAGCGGCGATATCCAGCTTTCCTTCGAACCGAAGTGAGCATTCCGCTTTTCGATTATTTTTGTTTTATAAATGGATGCCAGGTCATTCATTAACGTGGACTAAATCGCGTCTGTCCCGCGTTCACCCGTGCTGATACGCATTACATCTTCCAGCGGCAACATAAATATTTTTCCGTCACCAATTTTCCCATCGGCTCCGCTGCGTGCCGCCTGCGAAATGGCCTTGATTGTCGGCTCGGCAAATTTATCGTCAACCGCAATTTCCAACTTCACCTTGCGAACAAAATTAATCTGATATTCATGACCACGATAAGTTTCGGTATGACCTTTCTGACGGCCAATGCCCTGTACATCGGATACAGTTAAGCGAAAAACTTCGATATTGCTAAGTGCGCTTTTTACAGCTTCCAGCCGCGTTGGTTGAACAATTGCGATAATATATTTCATTGTCTTTCCTCCTTTATGTTGGGAGCATATATAAATTTAATCATTCATTCACTTCCTATCCGCGAACATCCTGCTCTGGATAAGCACCAATATTATGAATACTCAGATCCGCACCGCGCATTTCGTCTTCCTGGCTTAAGCGGATTCCAACCGTATGCTTCAGGGTCAGGTAAACTAACGTTCCCACAATAAGGGCGACCATAATGGCGGCAAAAGTCCCGGCAAGCTGAGCCAGAAATGAAACATCACCTGTCCCGCCCATAAACTTCTGCCCGAAAATTCCTGTGGCTATTCCACCCCAGGAACCGGTAATCCCATGCAATGGCCATACTCCCAAAACATCATCTATTTTCAATTTCTCGGTCTCTATCTGAAAACCGATAATAAAAATTATTGAGGCGATGCCGCCGATAAAGAGAGCACCAAAGGGATGAACAACATCAGACCCGGAACAAATGGCAATAAGTCCCGCAAGCGCGCCATTGTGGATAAATCCGGGATCATTTTTAGAGAAGATCAGCGCAAATATTATTCCACCCACCATCGCAAAAAGGGAATTGACAGCTACCAACCCGCTGATGCCCGCGATATCCTGGGCACTCATCACATTAAACCCGAACCAGCCGACAGCCAGAATCCAGCTGCCCAGAGAAAGAAACGGAATACTGGAGACCGGAATCCCCTGACTGACACCGTTTGTCCAACGGCCGATCCTCTGACCAAGGATAACAATCGCCGGCAGAGCCAGCCACCCACCCATCGAATGAACAACCACAGAGCCGGCATAGTCATGAAATTTAGCACCGGTTTGGAGAACAAGCCAATCCTGAAAAAAAGTAAACCTCCCCCAGATGATAGATTCAAATAAAGGATAACACAATCCCGCAAGGATTGCCCCGGCAAATAACTGCGGCCAGAACTTGGCGCGCTCGGCAATACCTCCAGAAATTATCGCCGGTATGCAAGCGGCAAAAGTGGTCAGAAAAAAGCAGTGAACCAGATCAAACCCACGCGCTCCCACAACAATTTTGCCATTGAGGAGATTGGAAAGGCTTCCCGCGTCCATCCAGAAACTGATGCCATAAGCAATAGGAAAACCAATCAAAAAGTAAACTACAGTTGATATGGACCAATCTGTCATGATCTTTACCATGGCATTAACCTGATTTTTCTGTCTGACCGTTCCCACCTCAAGAAAAGCAAAGCCTGCATGCATGGCAAAAATCATAACCGCCCCAAGCATGAGAAACAGGGTATTGCTGGAATACTGAAGGTTTTGTAATGTCTCGTTCATGAGTCCTCCTTTGCATAATGGTATAGTGAAAAAGATTAAACTATTAATGCAACAGCAAGTACTCTGCCAAAGAAAGTGTTCTGAACTTTTTATTGATTAAATTCTATTGCTAGTGCAATTTAAACCACTAAAATATATAAAATAAATATTATTTTGATAAAAAATATTTTACGCAATAGATTATTAAAAATATGATAACAACAATACATAATTGTCTTCTGCATTATAGGATGAAACAATTATGTTCCGGCAATTGAAGCCCCATGCTGATTGAAATTATCCCGGCAGCGTCCAAAATCCTTCTTGACTATTAACCGTTAATGTGTCCAATAAACGTGTATTAATGAGCATTTTACAAGAGCTCAAGAGGTAAGGCATACAAGCCCCTCACTATTTCCTTCCTTCTCAATCAGGAGCCGGATGGGGGTGAATTTGATGCTTTGTGGGCCCCCAGGGGAAAATGAAGGTTTAGTAAATGTCCTTTTGCATTCGAAGGATAACGAGGCGAAGATATTCCGGCATAAGCCCGGGATGGAACTTTCGACAAAATTAACTGATAAATGCACATTGGCATAACGAGAAAGGGGATTTAAAATGAACAAGAATTTGTATGTCGGCAACCTGTCTTTCAAAGTCACAGATGATGATCTTAAGGCTAACTTTTCTGAAGCAGGTGAAGTTGCTTCAGCATCAATCATTAAAGACAAATTTACCGGACAATCCAAAGGTTTTGGATTTGTCGAAATGAAAACAGAAGAAGGCGCAACAGAAGCCGTTAAGAAATTCAACGGTGGAATGCTTGATGGCAAAGCCATTACCGTTAACGAAGCTCGTCCCAAAAAAGAATTCAGCGGCGGCGGCAACCGTGGTGGTGGCGGCGGATACAGAGGCGGCGGTGGTGGTAATCGTGGCGGTGGTGGTGGAAACCGCGGCGGCGGTGGTGGTGGCAGATACTAACTGTTCAGTAATATATCAGGTTGGTGCTTTTAGCGTAATTTAGCTTGTAACTCAACATAAAGAGCCGAAGAGGGGAAATCCTCTTCGGCTCTTTTGTGAAAAATTTACAGCGAAAGCAACTAGAATTGTTTTATCGATCATTGACAAGAAACAATAATCTAGAGAGGTGTCGGTTAATAATTACCGGATAATATTATTCATGATCAGCTAACTGATTAGAACTTTTTCGATATCCAATAAGGTAGTAACTCCATCCGTCATTTTTGCCATGCCTATTATGTAACTTGTATCCAGCTTATTACCAAACGAAGGCGTATCTGCAATGGTTGATTCCTTGATGTCGGAAACTTCTATAACGGTATCTGTTGTTATCCCAACCCTCGTTGATCCGGCATGACCGGCTACATCAACTACGATAATACACATCCTTTCAGTATATGCAACCGGCTCCATAGACAGTTTAAGTCGCAGATCAACTATCGGGATTATTCTCCCCCGAAGATTGATTACTCCTTTATGATAATCAGGCATCATCGGCATTGGCCGTATATCCGTCATGCGGATTATTTCCCTCACATCAAGCACAGGGATCCCATAACGCTCGTCTGCCAATTTAAAAATTATATATTTTCCTTCTCTGCCGACAGAAGTAACTATTTTCCCCGTAAGCTTAATTCGTGAGGCTACCTTCTGCTTATCGGCTTGGACATCCTCAGCCAATGCTGTAACTTCAATAACTTCCTTTTGCGCCGACCGTCCGCCTGTGGCAGAAATATCTTTGCATGCTTCTGTGGCAAAACGTAAATCGACAAATTTTTCCAGATCAATTATTGATCCAATATTCATGTTGTCTTTCATAAAACGCTGAATCACATCGAGATCTTCCATAACCGGGTATAGATCGTTGGTTGTAATGCCATTTATTTCTGTCAAGACTTTCGAAAGGATTGATGGTTGCAGTCCGATCTTTTTTTCCGGATCAAGAAATGAAACAGCTATTTTTGCAGATTCTTCCGGATTTTCTTCTATATATTTTCCCGAATTTACAAGCATATTTGTAAATTCATGAACCGCGTCTGTGTGGCGTCCGATAAAATCTTCTCGAAACACTACTACGCAACAAGGATGTTGTTCCCATATTTCACTGGAAATTAACTGTCTTTCGGCAATACCCGCGGCTATCGCCATTGAACCGATTGGTTCTGCTACCATAAAACCGCAAGAGTTCGGAGTTTCTTTGAGAAAAGCAGGCATGTTGACTGGTGCTACTACTTCAAACATCATATTAACTGCACCTGCTCCTACCACACCCGGCTTTAATCCCATTTCTGAGAAGTACTTATGTGCCAGCATGTTATGAATTGACATTCGATGAGGAATGAAAAAAACTTTATGTTTGAAAAATTGTTGATATGGTTTGTGATATTCAACAGCTTTGTTTCTCACCATTATGCTTCCATTTTTATGGGCAAATAGCACAAGCCGTATGGGCACACCGTAATTAAACAGGTCCATGGCAATGGGAGCCATAATGAATGCCGCATCGACACTGCCCTTTTCCAGAGCATCCTGGACAAGATTCCAACTCATCATGCACTGTGTTTGCAGAGCGAAGGAATGAGGCTGGAGCTGATTATTGTCAATTCTATGTTTAAGCACACCAAGCGCAAGATGATCTGTGATTTGAATATGTGCCACCTTCAATATAGTACGGCCACCGGCATCCTTAACCGGTGCCGGTTTCTCCGGCATATCCGAAGTTTCCTTCTTCACACCAAAGATAACTTCGATTTTCTGCTTAAGTTCATCGGCGGAAAATGGTTTGCCAACGACATCTGATGCACCGGCCTCCATTGCCTGGTTGACATACATTTTGTCACCCTGGCCTGTCGCCATGATAAACGGTATATTTATATATTCTTTGCTTTCCCGCATCCATTTCAGCAGATCTAAGCCGGATTTATTCGGCATGTTCCAATCGGAAATAACTAATTTGATCTTGTCGTCCAACATTAATTTCTCAATAGCCTGATTGCCATCTAAGGCTTCAATTATGTTTTCAAAACCGATTTGCTGTAATATTTTTACTTCCATTTTCCGCATTGTGTTGCCGTCTTCAGCAAGAAGGATTTTCATTTTTTGATCAATTTTCATAATAAAATTCTCTTTACGGGATTGTTATAAATCTATAATTTTTATTACCGGAAATTGCCGTTTATTAACTTACGCACAATTTCAGGCCTCTCATCACTCTTTTACCTTCGATTTTTTATAGAGCATGTTTTCCCATGCTCGTTTATAATGGATATACATACTTTATGCAGCTGCAAAATAATTCTATTTCTTAAATATTCTGCATAATTTTACAATTTGAAAGCAATTATTATGATTTAGCCGGTTATTCTTCCACACTAACATGTACGAACATTGCCAACTGTATTGGCACTTGGAATGTTCATAGAAACTGCAAAAAAAGTCAAGCAATTTGTCGGGCGTGATAATTCATCATTGACTTCATTCCTATTATCAAGTAAAAATCAACAATTAATTCGGTCTAAAGGGAAGAGCGCAAATGATTGGTTTGGTACTGTTGGTTACTTTAGGCGTCGCTATAACAGCGTTTATGTCCTTCTGGTGTGTAATCTTTTCTTTTTTTTCAAATGCTGAAAATAATGTTCATAAAGTAGCCAATCTCTGGGCTAAAATTATGCTGTTAATCTGCAATACAAAAGTGGAAATAATCGGCAAGGAAAATATTTTACTCGGCAAACCGCAAATCTTCATGGCCAATCATCAGAGCGATTTTGATATTTTAATTGTTTTAGCGCACATCCCCGGTCAATTCCGGTGGCTCGCCATAAAAGAGTTATTTAGTATTCCTATATTCAGTTCGGCAATGAAAAGTGCCGGTTACATTGAATTTGACAGGAACGATAGAGAAAAGGCTCTGCAAAGTCTCGATCAGGCAGCGTTGCGCATTCGAGGAGGAAAATCAATTATGGTTTTTCCTGAAGGTTCCAGAAGCAGCGTCGGTGAAATCAAACCTTTCAAACAGGGCACATTCTATCTGGCAATAAAATCCGGTACTCCCATTGTTCCTATATCAATTACCGGCAGCGGAGAAATTATGCCCAAAGGATCGTTAAAAATAAACCCGGGCAAGATAAAACTGATCATCGGCAGACCTATTGATGTAAAAAATATTACGCTGGAAAATAGACGAGAATTGATTGAAAAAGTACGAAAAGCTATCATTAATAATTATGATAGCTTTCGGCCTGAAGGCACCATGAAAATTAGAGACATGGAAAAAGATATCAATGATTAATAGCTTAGACAGCTTTTAAAAAATGTTTGTACGGCAGGGATATGGAACCAAAGCAAACTGAACATAAAAGAATCCGGGAAATTAAAGGTGTGGTATTTCTTGCCGTGGCTTTATTTCTACTTTTGTGTCTTTTCTCGTATCATCCGCAGGATCCTTCTTTTACACGCTTTGTTGCTGATGGACAGTCGACCAAAAATTTCACAGGCATTTTCGGCTCCTACATTGCCGATTCTTTAATCCGTCTTTTAGGAATTAGTTCATTTTCGTTACCCTTGGCCTTTCTGCTTTGTTCCTTCATATATTTTTTACGGCCGGAACTTAATATCGTTGCCAGCAGATTTTTGGGTTTTGTCTTTTTTGCTCTTTCTTTTGCCGGATTGATGTCTCTTGTTTTCCGGGAAGGTTTTATAATTTATGGAGAACATTTTTGGGTAGGAGGCCGTGCCGGTGAAGGGATAATCAGCATTCTAAGAGAATATTTTAATACTGCGGGAACTTATATTCTTTTGCTGCTCGTTTTTATCGTCTCGCTGATTTTCACGGTTGAGTTTTCAGTGGTTAGTACGACTCAACGTTTTTATCAATTTGCCACTGCCTTGGCTATTGCCGGCAAAAACCGGTTCGCGTCTTTTATTAATTTTGTTTTCCATGCCACAAAAATAGACAGAACTCCGCAACTCGTGATCGATGAAAATTTAAGTGCGGCTAAAAAGGCTAAACCCAAAAAAGTCGAACAGACTCATTTCGAGTTCACTAAAATCAAGCCGGGCGACAAGTTTCAGTTGCCGTCTTTTGCCCTTCTGGAAGTTTCACCGCAAAAGGATACCCGGATAAAGCGCGATTATCTGATCACCAACTCACGCATTCTGGAAAAGAAGCTGTTTGATTTCGGCGTTGAAGGCCGCGTTGTGGAGGTTATGCCCGGACCGGTAATCACCATGTACGAACTGGAACCGGCACCAGGCGTCAAAATCAACAAGATAACTAATCTTGCGGATGATCTGGCTTTGGCTCTCATGGCGCCGAGCATCCGCATCCTGGCCCCGATTCCCGGAAAAAACGTAATCGGCATTGAAATACCCAACCTGAAAAGGGATCCTGTTTTTCTCAAGGATGTGCTGGATAATGATGTCTTTCTGAAATCATCCCTAAGGCTGCCTATTGCGTTGGGAGTTGATTTTGTCGGTACGCCGGTTATCGCCGATTTGACTAAAATGCCTCATTTGCTTATCGCGGGCACAACCGGTTCCGGTAAAAGTGTCGCCCTCAATGCCATGATTTGCAGCATTCTTTTTAAAGCCCAGCCGGACGATATCAAATTTCTCATGGTTGACCCCAAGAGACTGGAACTATCTTCTTATGAGGGTATTCCGCACCTGATGCATCCGGTGGTTGTTGACCCTAAAAAAGCTTCGCAGGTTTTGCGCTGGACTGTGGAAGAGATGGAAAGGCGCTACAAGACCATCAGCGATCTGGGTGTAAAAAGTATTGATGCCTATAATGAAGCGCTTCTGAAAGGCATCAAAGGCAATACTGCATCAGTAGTCAAAGACAGGCTTCCGGGGACACAGCTGGACGCTGACGAAAACGCCCCGGCAACAACAGCCGGGCACGATCCGCAGATAAAACATGGCAAGCTCCCTTATATTATAGTAGTTATCGATGAATTGGCCGACTTGATGATGGTAGCTTCGCGTGATGTGGAAGAATCCCTGACACGTCTGGCACAAATGGCGCGGGCGGCCGGCATCCATCTGATCATCGCTACTCAGCGGCCATCCGTGGATGTCATCACCGGTTTGATTAAAGCTAATTTCCCAACGCGGATATCATTTCAGGTGTCTTCGAAAATCGATTCCCGCACTATCATCGATCAACAGGGAGCCGAAAAACTTCTCGGAGCCGGAGACATGTTGTTTATTCCGCCGGGCACTTCCAAGCTCGCGCGCATCCACGGAGCTTATGTTTCGGATAAGGAAATTTCCCGCATTGTTGATTTTATCAAAATGCAGGCGCAACCGGCCTATGATTCCTCGATTGAAAAGTATGAGTTCGAATCAGCTCAATCGCAACATGACAAAGACGATGATGATGAAAAATATGATGAAGCCGTCGCTCTGGTTGGTGAACTTGGGCAGGCATCCATATCACTGGTCCAGCGATACATGAAAATCGGTTATAATCGCGCAGCAAGGATGATTGAACAGATGGAACGAGAGGGAATTGTCGGCCCGTCTGATGGCGCAAAACCTCGTAAAGTACTTATTAGAAAGCTTCCCGTTGATAAAAACAAAACCTGAAAAATTACATATCATATCTCTGGGCTGCTCGAAGAATTTAATTGATTCTGAGGTCATGGGCGGTCTGTGCAGTAAATCCGGCTTGCAACTTGTTGAAAAAAGCGATGACGCCGACATCGTCATTATCAATACCTGCGCCTTTATCAATCCCGCCAAGGAAGAAGCTCTCGAAGAAATACTTTCACTTGCAGAAGAAAAAAAGAAAGCTAACCGCAAGTTTCAACTTGTCGTTGCCGGCTGTCTTGCTCAACGCTATGGTAAAGAACTCGTCTCTCAGATACCGGAGGTTGATTTATTTATAGGCGTAGGAGAGGTTGGTAACATAGTCAAACACTTAAGCAAATTAAACGAGGGTAAATTCAGACGCACTGCCGTAATTAGCAAACCGGATTTTTTAATGACTTCTGAGCATGAGCGGGTTTTGTCATCAACCGCAGTCAGCACTTTTTTAAAAATATCCGATGGATGCTCTAACTGCTGCTCTTACTGCGCTATTCCATCAATTCGTGGTAAAGCCCGCAGCCGTAAGACGGATGATATTTTAAAGGAAGCCGAAAATCTGGCGGCAAGAGGCATCAAAGAAATAATAATTACCGGTCAGGATACAACAGCTTATGGTCTTGATTTGAAAAGCCACCCCAGTTTATCGGGCTTACTTACCGAGATGGCCAAAATTAAATCTATTAATTGGATTCGTTTGCTTTATGCTCATCCGGCACATATCACCACGAATGTTTTGGAGACCATCGCCGCAAGTAATAAAATATGCCGCTATATTGATTTGCCTATCCAGCATATTGACGATGCCATCCTTGCAGCTATGGGACGCAAAGTAACCAGCACTCAAATCAAAGAAATCATTGCGCAGGCGCGCGACATAATTCCCGGTGTTGCACTGCGTACATCACTTATTGTGGGCTTTCCAGGGGAAACCCCCAAGAGATTTGAAAGATTGCTGAACTTTGTGCGCGAAATAAAGTTTGACCATCTCGGCGTTTTTACTTACTCGCGTGAAGACGGGACAACAGCTGCAGAATTAAAATCACAAATTTCAGAGGCGGAAAAAGAAAGGCGGCGTGAAATTATTATGAGCGAGCAGGCCGCCATTTCCAATGCAATCAACAAGAAACTGATTGGATCTATCCGGGAAGTGCTTGTTGAAGAAAAAAGTGACCGTACCGATTTTGCTTTCATAGGCAGATGCCGCAGACAAGCTCCGGAAATCGACGGCATAACTTATGTGAAAAACAGCCAAGCTCAAATCGGTAAAATTGTTAAATGTAAAATTACCGAAGCCGACGACTATGACCTGTTTGCCGAAATCATACAGTAGTATTAATTAGTGAGGTAAAATAAATATGCAAATTCAAGATGTTTTTACCGCCTATAAAGACGACATCATAAAAGTAGAAACAACTCTGGATAAGGAAATTATTTCGGATGTCAGCTTAATTCCTGAAGTTGCCCATCATTTAATTGACAGCGGCGGTAAAAGATTCCGGCCGCTTCTTCTGCTGATCAGCTCTGGGCTTTGCGGCTATCGCGGCGAGCACCTTTTCTCAATGGCTGCTGTTCTGGAATTTATCCATACCGCCACATTGTTTCACGATGATGTCATTGATCAGGCGACAGTCAGACGCGGTAAAACTTCTGCCAATAATATCTGGGGCAATGCTGCAAGCGTCCTGGTGGGAGATTTTCTTTATTCCAAAAGCTTTACCTTAATGACTCAAATAGGGAATATGGCCATCCTGAAGATGATGTCCGGAATAACCAACGTCATGTCTGAGGGTGAAGTCTTTCAGCTCATGAAGTGCGGCAATGTTAATCTGACCGAAGAAGACTATTTAACCATTATAGAAAAAAAGACTGCCGTTTTGCTTTCCGCTGCCTGCGCCGCCGGTGCGATACTTGGATCGGCATCACCGGATAAAATCGAGGCATTAGAACAATTCGGCTACAATATCGGGAAAGCTTTTCAAATCACCGATGACACGCTTGATTACATGGCCCAGGAACAGGAATTCGGTAAAGCTATCGGCAAGGATCTGGAAGAAGGAAAAATGACACTGCCGCTAATTTACGCGCTGAAACAATGCTCAGGGGAAGAACGCGAAAAAGCCGCGCTGTTGCTGTCAAATAAAGGGAACAATGCAAATACAACTGAGCTTATCTTCAGTTTAATTCAAAAATATAAAGGTGTCGATTATTCGCTGCAAACCGCGGCCGGATATATTAGCGAAGCCCGGGCGCACTTAATAATTTTCGGCGATTGCCTCGAAAAAGATCAGTTAAATGCCGTTGCAGAGTATGTACTCGACCGACGGCTATAAAATAAATGTCATTGTGTTAAGCCTATTGAGCCGTTGACACACAATGACATTCTATCTATACTGTAATTAAATATTTGAGAAAAAAATAAATATACAGGAGATAATACAATGGAAGGTAATTCCGAAAAAAGCAAAACACGTTTTTTATTATGGGTTGCTGGTATATTGCTGGTGCCGGTGATCTGCTTTATTCTTTATATCTGGCTTGCACTGAGCTGGAGTTTTTCCCAGGGCGAAAGGGTTGGCTATATCCAAAAGCTGTCAAAAAGCGGCTGGGTCTGTAAAACATGGGAGGGAGAAATGGCCATGGTAACCATGCCCGGCGCCATTCCCGACAAATTCCTGTTCACTATTCGTGATGAGGCAGTGGCCAAGCGCATCAACCAAGTTGCCGGAAAACGCGTTGCCTTAGTTTATGAACAGCACAAAGGCCTTCCCACAAGCTGCTTTGGCGATACGGAATATTTTATCGTCGATGCAAAAATGATTGAATGACAAACCACGTTCATCTGACCGCGTTGTCCGCACTTAAAGTGCATTCCTGGAGTTTTTCCCTTCCGGTTTTTGAATCAACAAGGGCAAGATCAACAGCTCCTTTTGCAACTGCCGGATACATACTTATTTCGATGTAATAAGTATGTATCCGCAGCAAACGTAGCATCCATTTCCGCTGTATTATCCCGTTGACTGACAAAGTGATGCTTGCCAAGTTTTAAATATGCGTAAATAAAGTACCAGTCGCATACGCATCCAAGACATTTGCCATCGCATATTATGGTTGTAGAAAACGGGTTGCCGCCTTCGGCGCTTTCGCCTTTAGATCAGCGTTTGGAACTACAGCTTTTGCCACGCTTAGCACAGCCTGTCATGAAAATCGCTAAATTAGAACAAAGATTAGTCGTTTCATAAGTAGCTCTCTAGTTTATGTATTAAATAAATAAAGTGTCATGCCTGCTGTTTATTATCCGATCTGCCGGTAAGTAATAATAAAATGCCGGATAGGGCAAGATAGGCCAGTGCAAGCGTGTAGTGGGCATTTGAAGCAATACACCAAGGCAGGTAAAGCTCCCCGCTTGGCATCACCGAATGGATTATGCCAAAAAGCGTCAGCAAAGCGCAAGCGGCACTGCATAATGCCGCAAGGCGCGCTCTATGATCAATTAGAAACGCCAGCATGCTGCCCCAGAGAAGGCCTGTTACAATAAATCCGTTACTGAGCATAGTCAGCGTTTGATGCAGGAGTTGCAGGCGCAGCGGCAGTTTGCCCGGCGGAATACTCAGCGCGCCAAGAAACTGTCCAAGAATTATAAGCACCAGACAGGCGATGACCGGCAGAAAGCTCAGGCTGACGGCAGGCGAATGGGAAGGCGGCGAGCTCTTGTAGGCCTGATGGATGATTTCAAAACCGATGAAAATAAAAATAGGAGCAATAACTGCCCGCGGAATTAGACTGACAAAGACTGAGAGCAATCCGACTACGGAACCGATACCGATCAGCAGTCCGGCAAGCAGCGTGTACCACCATGTCGCGCCCATTTTTTTGTATGCCGGATGGCCGATATAAGGGGTGGTTTGCGCCACTCCGCCAAAGAAAGCAGCGATCAGGGAGGTGAAAGCTTCGGTGAGCAAAATATCTCTCGTGCGGTAATCATCCCCGGCTAGACGCGCGCTTTCCGTATTATTGATGCCGCCGATAATTGTCAGGATACCGAAGGGAATGGCAACAGGCAGATACTGGATGCTTTGCGGCATGGTCCTGATAAAGTCAATGGAAAAAGAAGGAAATGACAGATTCATTGTCAAAGAAGGCAACTGGAATTCCGGCAGATAGCCTCCATAACCCAGAGCAAAATGAATACCTGTGCCGGCAATAACGGCCATCAAAATACCCGGTATTCGGCCGGGCAGTTGCAGTTTGCTCATCAGCGCGGTAAAGATAAGCCCCAGGGCAACCATACCGACAATCGCTTCATTGAATATTTCGATTATTGGCAGAAATCCCAGCAGCAGCAAACCGATGCCGGCGATTGGCCCCAAAAGCCCCGCGGTGGGAATGATGCGCTGAATCCATCCGCCGAAAAAAGATATGACTATCTTAACTACGCCTATCATGAAGAGAGTGGCCATGCCGATGTGCCAGGTAAGTTGCGCATCACGTGTGGCGATATAAGCGGGGCCCATGACAGCGTAGGCAATGCCGATGGTGGAAGGAGTATCTACACCCAGAGGCATTGCAGTTATATCGTTGCGCCCTGTTTTACGCATCAAGCGGAGGGCAAGCCAGGTATAAATGAGATCGCCGGCGCAAATGCCTATTGCGGTGCCGGGGATCATTCGTGTCAGAATGATGTCTGCTGGATAGTTGAAAGTGAAGACAAGTATCGCGCTGAAAAAAATCAGCGTTCCTACATTATCAAGAAACAGGGCGAGAAATGCGGTTGTTTCTCCCCAGAATTTGTGCTGATTAGTGACAATTTTCGAGATCATAATGCCTGCTTATCAGATTCGCCCTTAATCAGCAACTTCATATCATTTATGGCAGATAAGACAGGGTTAAGGTCGAGAACAAGCATCCTTACTGCATCTACAAGTCAATATAAAGCGCCTTGTTACGCAATAATTTCATTCAAACCTTCAATTGCCTGATTCAACTCTACAGGAGATGCTTTACCAATAACTTTGCCAATTCTCTCTACAGACAGCGTTCGGATTTGACTGATTTTAAGCCATGATTTTTTAGGTAAATTTAGAGACTTCAATTCAAGAGTTAATGGAAAGCCGGCCTTTTGTGGTTGGCTTGTGATGGCCACGGCTATGACCGTGCCTGATTTATCATTAAAAACGTCGTGGCTCAAAATGAGCACAGGACGCAGACCGGCCTGCTCATGACCCCGCACCGGGTTTAAATCTGCCCATCTTATCTCGCCCCTTAATATTCTGGCCATTTGCTCACATCCTCAGCTAACCCTTCTTCGGCCATAGCTTTTTCATATTTGGGGTCGAGTTTTGCGCATTCCATTGATAAGCGGCTGCGTTTCATGCGGGCGAGTTTTTCACGCACAGCATCACAGATGGCCTGGCTGCGATTTTGAAAATAGTGCTCTTCGACCAATCTATCCAATTCGCCGATATATTCGGCATCTAATGTGATCGCTATTTTTGTTTTTCCCATGGTCCGCCTCCTTTAAAGGTATTCCATTATATCATACCAGGCAAGAAGAAATCAAATTATTTCAGGATTAAAGAAAACTAAGCCGGAGCGCAAGCGCTCGGTTGTATTGACTTGTTAAAAGATTTATTTTTTATTCTTGTTAATATAGTCCTTACGCCACCAGTGCAACCAATAAGCGTTAATTAAGTATACTGTCCCCAAACACACAGCGCCAGCAACAAGCCTGTCAATTGTTTCCCCTGCCGATAGCCGCCGTAATTGTTTTTAAGTTCATGTAAAGGGGACGGTTCTATTTAACTGACAGCATCCGCTAAGCCTCGTCAATCCTGTGATTCCGGCGATTGCAATTAAATAGAACCGTCCCCATTAATTAAAAAAGCTCTGGCTGATATTCGCACACTTTTCCAACCGGGAGACGGAACGCATTTAAAAGAAGCAATTGAAAAAGCAGCAAAGAAATTGTTCTGATAAAATTTATCTGCTGATTGATATTTTTCCTTCGTTATATTTGTGAATCAGCATAGAAATGAGCGATTGGTACTGGATACCTTCTTCAATAGCTTTAGCCCGGATTTTCTTTAAATCCCTGTCCGTCATCCTGATATTAATCCGTTTTTGTTTGCCCAAACTGTAACGGGCGTATCCCTCGTATTTTTGTTTTTCTTTTTTAGTAAGATCGGAAACCCATTCTTCTTTTTCCAGCGATTCCGCTATCTTTTTTTCTTCATCATCTAAATATATTTGTTTTTTCATCGCTGATCTCCCAGATACTTTTTGGTTGCTTTTCTGTCCGGTATGATTGTTTTTAGAAATATTTTCTCTTCATCTTCAACATATGGCACGGAATAGATATAATCTCCCACTCTTACGATAAATACTTTTTGGTTTGGATATTTTGTCCGGTTTGGATGAGTCAGGCGGTCTATCAAATCCCCTGTGGCTATTGCCAATTCCACCTGCTCAAATGACACGCCGCGCAGTTTCTTTAGCTTCTCATTCTTCTCATCATTCCAGTCAAAATATTTCATAATTGTGTGCCTATTGCATTCAGGAGCTAATTTAGCAGTGAATATTATTTATGTCAAATTATATTTTCTTTATGATTTAGCGCTGCAAGATCAATAAATAGAACCGTCCCCAATATTTCACAATATTTCATATTATTTTACCACTCAATGCCATTTTTCCTTAAAATTTTCTGCGCCGTTTCATTACCTAGCCTCGCTGCTATTTTTATATCGGCAATCGCCTGATTGGTGTTGCCCAGCTTGCCATAGGCAGCTCCCCTGTTGTAATATGCCACAGCATCTTGAGGATTGAGCTCAATTGCCTGATTATAGTCTTTAATTGCCTGCTGAGTATTGCCCAGAGTGTAATAGGCATTTCCCCGGTTGACATATGCCTTAGCATATTGAGGATTGAGTTTAATTGCCTGATTATAATCTTTAATTTCCTGCTGAGTATTGCCCAGCTTGCCATAGGCAGCTCCCCGGTTGTAATATGCATCAGCATCTTGAGGATTGAGTTCAATTGCCTGATTATAGTCTTTAATTGCTTGATTGGTATTGCCCAGTTTGTAATAGGCAGCACCCCTGTTGATATATGCCTCAGCATATTGAGGATTGAGTTCAATTGCCTGATTATAGTCTTTAATTGCCTGCTGAGTATTGCCCAGAGTGTAATAGGCATTTCCCCTGTTGACATATGCCTGAGCCAATTGAGGATCGAGTTTAATTGCCTGATTACAGTCTTTGATTGCCTGATTGTAGTTGCCCAGCTTGTAATAGGCATTTCCCCTGTTGTTATATGCCGTAGCTAATTGAGGATTGAGTTTAATTGCCTTGTCATAGTCTTTGATTGCCTGATTGGTATTGCCCAGCTTGTCATAGGCAAGTCCCCTGTTGATATATGCCTCAGCCAATTGAGGATTTAGTTCAATTGCCTTGGTATAGTCTTGAATTGCCTGCTGAGTATTGCCCAGCTTGCCATAGGCAACTCCCCGGTTGTAATATGCCTGAGCCAATTGAGGATTGAGTTCAATTGCCTTGGTAAAGTCTTTGATTGCCTGATTGTAGTTGCCCAGCATGGCATAGGAAGTTCCCCGGTTGTAATATGCCTGAGCCAATTGAGGATTGAGCTCAATTGCCTTGGTAAAGTCTTTGATTGCCTGATTGGTATTGCCCAGTTCGCCATAGGCAACTCCCCGGTTGTAATATGCCACAGCATATTGCGGATTGAGCTCAATTACCTTGGTAAATGCGTCCAGCGCTTCTTTCCAGTTCTCTGCGATAGCGGCAGCATAACCTTTATCAAACCACTCGGCGGCATTTAGCTCTTGGATGGTTTTATTATAGGCTTCTGTCTCTTTCTTTTTCTTTTCTCCCGTGGCTGTTGCCAGTTCTTTGCGCAGGCGTTCATTTTCTTTTAATAGCTCGTCTGATTTCTTTCTTATTTCCGCCAGTTCTTTTGTTTTCTCCCGGTCTTTGCGCAGTTTGTCTATCGCCTTTATCACCTCATTGGAATCAGCTTTGATTTTGGCCTTAATCCAGTAAGTGCGGCCATCCCACTTTTCCTCCACCAGCTCTGTCTGGACAATGCCCCCGGTGAGCGTGATAATCTGGTCTTTGGTCAGCTTAAAGTCTTGAACTTCGGTTATGTTTTCCAGATAAGTGCCCAGTTCTTCGAGCAGCAGCCTTTTTACTTCCCGCAAAGATATTGTCCGGCTGGAATTTTTGCTGTCTTCATCGCCTGCCTGATAGGTGTATTCCCTGATGAATGTTTTTGTTTCCGCCAGCGCGGAGTTGTTTAGTAATAGTAAAATCAAAGATATAATTAAGAATAAAACAATAGGCGGCACATTGATGAAAGTCTTTTTCTGCATTTGTTAAACCTCCCGCTGGCTGATGGAAAAAATATTATAAACATTTACAATAAGAGGCTTACACTAAGCCGCTTTTAATGGCCGTATCCGTTTAATTTCCGTCTGATGGGATTGCTGCGCTTCCCACAAATCATAATTCTGGGGGACGTACTTCTACCGGCTCTGTGAGTGAACATGCAACATGAAACAAAATTACTGCTAACACAACTAATGTCAGAAGCTAAGCCCTTACAAAGGGTATTATGTCTCATTCTTCAATTAATCTGCGCACGTCATCCGTATAAGAATATGATGAAACTTTTCCGTCTTTTGTGCGAATCTTTACGATGGTACCCACACTGATTATTTGCCCTTCGATAACTTCCCCGTTCATTAACTCAATCCCCTTTAAACCTTGTATGTGACGCCGGTTTGTATCCACTGAGGGGTTTGTTTTTTTAATCAGTGGCTGTAATTGCCTATTTGGGCTCTGATGATTTGATAGCGGCGTTTTGATTTTGTTCTTTGGCTTATTAGTCACAAAGCGGTCCAAATCATTCCTCTGCTCTGGAGGTGCCTGTTGCTCAGGTGTTACAGGAGCAGGCACAGGATTTGGTGGTGCAGGAATTGGCTCTGCGGTTGGCCTTCCAGCTGTTTGATCATTCCGGCTCTTGATGTCAAAATCCCCCGCCTTTTTTATTGCATCAAGAGTCGAAAACACATAAATTAAAATAAAAAATATTGCAGCGCTGTAATACAAATATTTAGCGCCATTATGCTTCGGATAAATAAAGTAAACGATGTATGCTATTAAAGGTACAATGGAGACGCCGATCAAAATTACTATGTTCGCCCCGGTGCTTTTTGTAAAATATGCTTGCACGTAACTGGTGATGAGTATCACAATATAGAGAACTCCCAAAGCAGCAGTTGCTACCACGCGCGTTTTTTTGATTTCCTCCACGCTTTCATCCTGTATATAGCCTTGGGTTGTATCTGTCCTTTGTTGAGGTGATGGTCTTGGTGGTGGTTCCGCCCTTGGTATCTTATTTTGTTGATTAAAACCCTGACTGATGAAAATCTCATGGTTTTTCAATTGCACAGTTGCATCTGTCTTTTGTTGGGACGATGGTGCTGGGGGCTTTTCCACCTTGGGTATCTCATTTTGTAGATTTAAGCCCAGACCACTTAAATTCGCAAGATTTTCCAATTGCGCTGTCGTGTCTGTCTTTTCTTGAGGCAATGGTCTTGGGGGCGGTTCCACCTTTGGTATCTTATTTTGTAGTTTTAAACCCTGACCGCTTAAACTCTCACGGTCTCTCAATTGCACAAGTGCATCCATCCTTTCTTGAAGCGATGGTCCCCCGGGGGGGGCCGCCTTTGGTATCTCATTTTGTTGATTAAAACCCTGATCGCCTAAATTCTTATAATTTTTTAATTGCACAATCGAATCATCTGTTGGGGGGTTCGGGTCGGGTTGCCCACCACAATAGCGACATCTTATCGCGTCGATTTGATTATCCTCACCACAAAATGGGCATTTTTTCATAACCTACCTCGCATGCATCGAATGTTAAGGTTAAACCTTTTGCGGGCATACTCACTTGAGTAAGATTTCATGCTTAGAACCCGGCGCTATTGATAAGATATTGCTTCTTTATGGATTAATTATAATAAACGCGGTGTTGTATGTCAAGGAAATTACCATAAAAGTTGGTGCTGATGATGCTTGTCATAGTGCTTGAATTGTGTTGATCACGGATTAGAAATTATTTATTGTCATCTAGGTTGATGGTTTGTAGTTTTCAGGAAAGGATTGTTTGGTAGTGACTCATTTTCAATATAAACATACTTGACGCGCTTAAGCATAATCTATATACTAACTGTATGAAACGACCAAATAAACCATTATCCAAAGACGCAAACCAGTTAGCGGCTGCTATTGTGCGGCTTTCTACTGAAGAACCCGAAGAACATCCAAACGAACAATCGGCAATATCAAAGTATCTATCCGAAATCGGACGCAGGGGTGGTTTAAAGGGCGGAAAAGCAAGGGCTGAAAGATTATCCGCTAAGAAACGCAAAGAAATAGCCCAAAAAGCCGCTCAAGCAAGGTGGAAGAAAAAATAAATATACAATATCTACGTCTGTTTTTTTGATGGGTGATTATCAAGCTGTTTTTGTAAAACATCTATAAATTTTTGGAGTCTGCCTATTGTAATAATCACACTCGCTACACAATCAGCCCTTACTTTGCTTGGAAGTGGTTCAGTTTTATCCAGTTTAATAGCAGGTTTAATTTCAAAAAAAGATACTCGAAATTCGCTCTCCATAGGTTGAACAACCATATTTGTTGCAAAAGGGGTAATCATACCTTCGGGTACATACCACTCAATTGGAACACCAACTTTTTCTATATTTTTATCTGATTTTTTTTTAACCATAAATCATTCTCCTTATATTTAAATAATATTATTATTACCCGCAACTTGCTATGGGTAAATCAGTCCTTTGTTGCGGGGAATGATTATCCCGTAAGGCTTCTATATCAAACACATTATTTAATGCTTCTTGCATAGATACTCCGCTATATTTATCATTATCTGCCATTGTTGCGGCATCATCGTTTTTTTCTATGAAATAGGAGTCTTGTCCAAAACTTGGAACTTCTAATGATTCAGTTGATAAGTTTAAATCCCATTTTACCAGGTCGCCAAATGAAACAAACCTAACCATTAAAGCTACATCAAAAGCGGCAGCAATTTCTTTTAGAGTTTTTAAAGTGAATTTCCCATAATTAGGGTTTTCGATTCGACTAATTGCTGGTTGTTGTTTTAATCCTGCAAGTTTCCCAATTTCGTCTTGCTTTAAATTTCCACGCATTGTCCTGATTTGAAATGCTATGCCATTTTTAATATGTGAATCTATAAACTCTTTTCGATATTCTTTGTCTTTTAAGTTTTCTAATAATTCTTCCTTATACGTCTTTGAAGTATTTGATTGCATAATTTCTATCCCTCAATACTAATTTTCGTCTATCTCCGGCAATATCATCGGCGGTTATGGGCACGAGTTTCCAATCTTTTTCTTGCGCCCCAACAAGTAAGATAAATTCTCCGTGCTCCGGGTAAAAAAATCCTAGAGGACGATATTTATCTCTCTTCCAATTGATTATGACTTCATGAATGTCATTTTTTAACCCTTTACGTTTCGCTGAATATGGCCGTCCCCAAAGTTTTAGAGTTTGTAAGTATCTTAAACGTCTATCTATTTCTACTTGTGCCCCCAGAGGCAGGTCTTTTAGCCACTTGTCAGTAATTCTAGTGTTCCCGTCTCTACTAAAGACCTTTATTGTCCAATAATTCATAATATTATAATAATTTTGTTATAAAATCAAGAAACAATTCTTGTTTCTATATAACAATTTTGTTATATAGTTAAACTTTTTAAATATCAGTAACTTGAGAGAAGATTACCACAGGGTAACAAGAAAACATAGAATTTAATAAAAAATATTACTTGACAATGCTTGAGCCGCTCATGTATAGTAACATCAAGATTAAGTGAGGTAAGGATATGAACAAACTAAGCACAGAGAAGAGAACACAGATTATAAGCTGTCTTGTAGAGGGTAACTCACTTAGAGCTACTGCAAGAATGTGTGATGTTGCGTTTAATACTGTTCTTAAATTCATACCGGAAATAGGCGAGGCATGCGCTGACTATCAAGATAAGGTCTTTTATAACCTCAACTGCAAACGTATTCAATGTGATGAAATATGGTCATTCTGTTATTCCAAAGAAAAGAATGTTCCGGCTGAACTTAAAGGCACATATGGTTATGGTGATGTTTGGACATGGACAGCGATTTGCGCCGATACAAAACTAATACCCTGTTGGCTTGTTGCTAATCGCTCTGTTGATGCTGCAACGATCTTTATGGAAGATTTAGCGAGCAGATTAAAAAACAGAGTACAGCTTACCACGGATTGATCTGGTCAAGTAAAAACGGACACCTGGTTAAGCTGCTTTAGCCAAAATAAAATTATTTTCAAAATCATTTGGATTTTTGTAATCCAAATAAGAATGAAGACGATTGCTGTTGTAAAACATTTCGATGTACTGGATC
>JANXZU010000046.1 GCA_025355345.1 Syntrophaceae bacterium | reverse complement strand
ACAATTCTACAGATTATCAGCGTAACGCTGTTCGAGAAAATGCCACTATTGCAAACACTTACAGATGTTGAAGTTGAAGAAGAAGAGGTGTTGACTTGTAATCAGTTGAATTTGTTTAGTTAACATTGGGACAGTAGTGATTCAAAATATGCCCTTATTATTGCATCTTACGTACACAAATATCTGAAATTAAAAATGCAATACTCTATTTTTATTTCACTTCTGCCCCAAAAAGATTTATAGTATGAGCCAGCCATTTACAAATTGGGAGTGAAGCACTATATTTTGGATATCCATCTTAATAATACGGGATAGGTGATTTAAATGAGTTTAATAAAAATTAAGTTTGGCAATAATTTCGAAGAGGAATTTCAAAAAGCTATTGATGATGTTTTTCATCTGGTTATTCCAACGTTCAAGCAACATGAATGTATTTGGAAACCTAACGTCGACGTTTACGAATCGCAAGATAAAATAATGGTCCTTGCCGATCTTGCCGGTTTGAACAAAGAAGAGCTGCACATTGAACTTGGGCGCAGAAAAATAAAAATAGCCGGTGTGCGCAAAACGATCTGGGTTTTAGAAAAGGGGCGTTACTATCTGGCAGAAATTCCGCATGGCTATTTTGAAAGAATCATTATTCTGCCAACGCTGGTAGATGCAGAATCTGCAGTAGCCTCATATACCGATGGGATTCTCATGGTCAGAATTAACAAGCTGCCGGCCGTCAAAACCCATCGAATTCCCGTCACAACTATAAAATAGTAATAAGCTAATGTTTTTTGTAAGCAATAGTGGAGGATTCAATGACTGACCAAAAGTTTTCGCATGAAAGTAAAATTTTCCCCATACCGGAAGTAATTCCTATTCTTCCGCTACATAACGCGCTGGTATTTCCTAAAATGATCATTCCTCTGGAAGTCTCCGGCAGCAATGCCACGCTGGTGGATGATGCTATGGCCAAAGAACGGCTGATCGGCTTGATCATGTCTAAAAATGAACCGGATGGACAACACAACCCTCCAGCGCTTGCGGATTTGCATCGTGTAGGCACCTGCGCGGTTATTCTCAAAATGGCCAAGGTAGGCGAAAACAGGACTCAAATTCTTCTGCAGGGAATTAGCCGCTTTCACATACAGGAACTGATTGATCAACCTTCATATCAGCAGGCGCGCATTCAGGTAATTGAAGACAAAGAAGTAAAAGACATCGAAACTGAAGCGCTTATGTCCAATTTGCTTGTTCTCTTCGATAGGATTTTAAATCTCTCGCCGTTTTTGCCTCCGGAATTCGGCCCGATGGCTAAATCAGTTACCGAGGCCGGAATTCTGGCCGATTTGATTGCATCGATTATCAATGCCCCGACAGAGGAAAAACAAAAGATTCTGGATATCGCTGATACCAAAGAACGCCTTAAGGAATTAACGAGGCTGGTTACGCATCAGATGGATATTCTGGAATTGGGCAATAAAATCCAGACAAAAGTCAAAGACGACATTGATAAAGGCCAACGTGATTTTTATTTACGGCAGCAAATGAAAGCTATCAAGCAGGAGTTGGGCGAAACTGACGAGAATGTTGTGGAGACTGATGAATACCGTAAAAAAATCGACGCCAAGAATCTCCCCGAAGAAGCAAAAAAAGAGGCTGATCGGGAACTTACTAGATTGTCCCGCATGCATCCATCTTCGGCGGAATACACCGTCGCTTCCACTTACCTCGATTGGATTACAGCTCTGCCCTGGAATGAGTCAACGCAGGACAACCTCGATATCAAGAAGGCCCGCGCGATTCTCGATGAAGATCACTATGGTTTGGCCAAGGCCAAAAAACGCATCATTGAGTATCTTGCCGTGCGTAAATTAAAGCCGGATTCCAAAGGACCTATCTTGTGCTTTGTCGGCCCCCCGGGAACGGGCAAGACTTCTCTTGGTAAATCAATCGCGCGGGCGCTCGAGCGCAAATTCGCGCGCATATCTCTGGGCGGAGTGCGTGATGAGGCGGAAATTCGCGGGCATCGGCGCACTTATATAGGCGCTCTCCCCGGACGCATCATTCAGGGGCTGAGAAGAGCGGAATCGAATAATCCCGTTTTCATGCTCGATGAAATCGACAAGGTAGGCAGTGATTACAGGGGCGATCCGTCTTCGGCTCTCTTGGAAGTATTAGACCCGCAGCAAAATAATACTTTTGCGGATCATTATCTGGATGTGCCTTTTGATCTATCTAAAGTTGTGTTTATCGCCACGGCCAATATCCTGGATACAGTTCCTCCGGCACTCCTGGACCGGCTGGAAGTAATTGAATTAACCGGTTACACTCAGGAGGAAAAAGTAAAGATTGCGGAGAAGTATTTGATACCGCGTCAACTTGCGGAAAACGGACTCAATACCTCGCAGTTCAAAATTACCACAAAAGCGCTAAACAGCATTATCTGCGGATACACAAGGGAAGCGGGAGTGCGAAATCTGGAGCGGCAAATCGCCAATGCCTGTCGCGGAGTTGCCGCGCAAATCGCGGAGGGGGATATTCAGTCTAAAATTGTATCGGTTAAAGATATTCCCAAATATCTGGGGCCTATTCGCGTCATGACTGATTTTGACGCGCGTATCTCCAAGCCCGGCATTGCCATAGGTCTGGCCTGGACACCAGTGGGAGGCGATTTACTCTTTATCGAAGCAACGGCGATGAAAGGCAATAAAGGAATGACCTTGACCGGTCAGCTAGGCGATGTGATGAAGGAATCGGCATCAGCCGCTTTGAGCTTTATCCGCACCAATGCTAAAGATTTGGGTATTGATCCGGATTTTTTTCAGAATGTTGATCTGCACATTCACGTGCCGGCGGGAGGAATTCCTAAAGACGGTCCATCGGCAGGAGTGACAATTCTTACGGCTATAACTTCTCTTTTGACTAACCGCACGATCAAAAAAGACCTGGCAATGACCGGAGAAATAACATTGCGGGGTGCGGTTCTGCCCGTGGGAGGGATTAAGGAAAAAGTGCTGGCAGCTTACAGAGCGGGGATTAAAACCATTATCATGCCTGCCTGGAACAGTAAAGATCTGGAAGATATACCGGCCAATGTGCAGAAGAACATCAAGTTTCATTTTGTCAGCGACATGATGGAAGTAGTAAAGCTGGCACTGGAAAATGGCAGCCGGAAAAAACCGGCAATGAAGCCGGTGAAGAAGAGCAAACTTGTCATACCGATGAAAAAGCAAAAGTATACAAATATTCGGCAAGCGGCTAAAAAGAGATAATAAGGGGTAAGTAGGTGGTGGTAAATAGAGGCGAGAACAAGAGACCTAAAGTTGTTATAATCGGTGCCGGCTTCGGCGGGCTTTGGGCAGCCCGCACTCTGGCAAACAAACCGGTTGAGGTAGTTGTTATCGACCACAACAACTACCATACTTTTTTAGCGCTTCTGTATCAGGTTGCGGCAGCTGAACTCGAAGCCGAAGACATAGCCTACCCTGTGCGCAGCGTTTTTTGGGACACTCCAAACATTGATTTTATTCTTGCTCATGCACGGCGGATTGATCTGCAAAACCGGACAATCCAAACCGATAGCGAAACAGTTTCTTATGATTATCTTATTATAGCGGCAGGGAGTATAACTTCCTCCTTCGGTATACCGGGTGTTGATGATCATTCCTTTTTTCTAAAAACACTGGAGGAAGCAATAGTACTGAAGAACCATATTATCTGCTGTTTTGAAGCAGCGGCACGGCAAACGGATAAGGTCAGCAGAAGAAGCCTGCTTACATTTGTTATAGTCGGTGGTGGCGCCACGGGAGTGGAATATGCCGGTGCTCTCACTGAACTTATCAACGGCCCATTGGTTAAGGACTACCCGACAATTGATTTCAGCATGGTGCGCATCATCTTGCTTGAGGCCAACGATAGGCTGGTTGCCAATATGCCCGAAACAGTCCGTCTTTATACCCTGAAAAAGCTCAAGGCAATGGGAGTAGACGTCCGCTTAGGCGCTAAGGTCGCGCAAGTATCGTCAGATCTTGTTGTGATTAACGATAATAATAATATATTAACCAAAACTGTTGTCTGGACTGCTGGCGTCCGCGGAGAACCGCTTGCCGGAATATCGGGAATCCCCGTTACAAAGGATGGCCGCGTAACTGTCAACAAATCATTGCAGGTGCCCAATCATCCGGAAATATATGTGATCGGTGATCTGGCTGAGATTTACGATGAGAAACTGGTGCTGCCAATGGTTGCGCAGGTAGCTATTCAGTCAGGTATTGCTACAGCTCAAAATATTCTGTGGCAGGCCTATGGTAAAGAACCACAGCATTTCCATTATTCTGATCGCGGCTCAATGATTACTATCGGCCGCAAAGCAGCTGGAGTTGCCATTGGCTCGCGTACTTTTACCGGATTTTTCGCCTGGGTGATGTGGCTGGTCATTCATCTTTTCAATCTTATTGGTTTTCGCAACCGGGTTATGGTTCTGATCAATTGGGCATGGGACTACTTGCTTTATGAACGGGCGGTACGTTTTGTCTTCCCGTCAGAAATGCCTTCCGTGCCTCAGGCCTCATCCTGCCGCGCGAAAAGGGATAGTTACCAATAATTATTAGCAAAATAAAAAATTACCCCGATTTACCATAAGTACGGATTGTAAATATAATTGACAATCAGTACTATTTTTTTGTATAATAATAGCCATGATACGCCGAACAGCACAGCAAACACTTATGCGTCTGGCAAAAGGGTTCCCGATTGTGGCTATAACAGGGCCGAGGCAGTCAGGGAAGACAACACTCGCCAGAATAACATTTCCAGAGAAACCCTACCTTTCACTGGAAGACCCGGATATTAGAGCCGCTGCCGAAAATGATCCACGTGGTCTTTTATCGGGTTTTCCTCGTGGCGCCATTCTGGACGAGGTTCAACGAGCGCCCCAACTGTTCTCCTACATTCAAACGAAAGTTGATGAGAAGATTATCCCCGGGATGTTTGTGTTAACGGGATCGCAGCAGTTTGGACTGATTTCAGGCATAACGCAATCACTTGCCGGTCGGGTTGGTCTTGTCCAGTTACTTCCCTTTTCCACCGGTGAATTAAAAACCGCCCGGAGGTCTTTGGGATCCCTTGATGAACTGATGGTGCGCGGTCTCTATCCCCCGCTGTATGATCGAGATTTTAAAACAGCGGACTGGCTGGCAGGTTACACAACTACTTACATTGAAAGAGACGCCCGGATGTTAATCAATGTCCGCAATCTCTCCCAGTTCCAGAGATTCATTAAAATGTGCGCCGCGCGCACCGGTCAGATTCTGAATCTTTCGTCCCTTGCCGCCGATTGCGGCATAACGCACAACACGGCTGCATCATGGATATCTATTCTTGAAGCCAGTTACATTATTTATCTTCTTCAGCCGCATTATCGCAACTTTAATAAAAGGTTGATCAAGGCGCCAAAGCTTTACTTTATGGACGTCGGACTGGCATCCTGGTTAATGGGAATTCATTCACCGGAGCAAATTCTTTTCCATGCCAACCGCGGCGCATTGTTTGAAACATTTGTGGTAACAGAGTTTTTAAAAGAACGTTTTAATCAGGGAATGCCTTCCAATCTTTTCTATTGGCGCGATAGTAAAGGACTGGAAATTGATGTGGTGATAGAGGCGGCGGATAAACTTGTCGCCGTTGAGATCAAATCCGGACAGTCAATTGCTCCTGACTTCTTTGCCGCAATCAAAAAATGGCTTAATCTAACCGGATACCCGGATGCATCAGCCTGGCTGGTTTACGGCGGTCAAAAAAAAGTTATCAACGAAAATATTACCGTTGTTCCATGGAAGGAACTGCCTGATCTGACAGCGCAGCTAAATTCTTTTATGGGTCAACCGGTGAAGGGCCAATGATAATATATTTGCCAGAGTGGCCGTGGGATTATCTCCTCTACGAGCATGCGGTACGCTTTGTCTTTCCATCTTCTATGCCCAATGTGCCTCAAGCCTCATCGTGCGGTGAGAAGAATGGAACAGGTCAAGTTAAATCACTGGATAGTCAAAATAATTAGTACGAGAAAATGATTGTTGTCAACTGGGATAGGAGCTTGATGGCGTTTCTTTCTTTACTTATTATACCAAAAGAGTTACTTAGTTAGTGAGCATTAACAACCGTTTTCTTTTCAATACTGAAAAGCAGGGATGAAAGGTTGATTCGTCCGGATCACATGCGTGGGCTGTAATGTACGGTTTTTTAAACTTTAATTTATAAGAGCGAACTTTTTTATAATATCTACAATCATTGCAAACTTGCCATGGAAAAACTGTTCAAACGTCAGTGATCCATGATGCGGAATATAAGCGAAAGTGTATTGAATCAGAAATAAGGCATTCCAGCCAATCAAAACCAATCCCCAAAACCATACACTCTTTAAAAAACCTTTTGAGATCATGCAGGACAAAAAACCGGCTAAACCAATTACAAGAACGGGAAAAGAAGCAATAAACATTCGTCCGCCAAATGAGTCGCCCTGATCCCATGATGACCATGAAGCAATCAAATAAATCTGCAAAAGGAAGCCGAATGTAAAAAGAGCGGCTAATTTTCGATCAAGAAGCCGAAAGTGAAACAATCCTAACGCTGCTATTAATAGAATTGGATGCCATAAAAACAGACCATGGTTAGTTGAGAAAAGTACTTGAAATATTTTAGGCGATAACCATGAAAATCCTTCTCCATAGCTTGTATATCCATTAATTAAAGGACTACCGTATAAAATTGTCCAAGTTGACAATTGAATTGAAAATATAACAAAGAATCCACATGCCAGAACGGATAAGGATTTTATTTTATCAAAAATTGACGTCGTTCGATCTAAAATGCAATCCAATATTGGCAATAATAATAATGTGGCATCGGGTTGGCGAACAATACCAACTAAACCTCCTGCCAATCCTATCAACAACCAACAGCGCAGTCTTCTGACCGGGCGATATTTTATCCAGGTGAACATGAGGAGTGAAACAGAAAAAAATGAACACATATGAGCCATTGATGGTTGTACTACCTGGTAATGAATTCCGTTTGATGCCAGCCAAAGTAGCACACAAGCGGCCAAAGCTGTACCAGGATAATATCTTTTTGTTGTTGAATATGTTAATGTCATCCCGATGAAACCATATGTTATACTTCCAACGCAAACAGCTGCCTGATAAAAGTAATTGTAGCCATCAGTGGTTACGTGCAATCCTAAATATTTAAGAAATAATAAGACGACATGTGCAATGATAAAGAACGGCATCCATAAGATGCCCGGTCCAATGGAATACTTGTTGGAGACAAGCCCTGTCTTTGTTATATACCTTGGCCCGATAGATAATGGATCTTTGGAATAAAAAAATTCATGCTCGTTGGCAAAATTAATATCACTGTCCAAAATCAATGACCTTGTATACATGTAATACGAGATACCATCTGATCCGATAAGCAGGCCCTTGCCCCTGTCCAAAGGAATAGAAGCAGAAAAAACAATTAAAGTCAGAATGAACAAAATTGTCAGTGTCCGGTAGGGCTTTTCTGAAAACATCTTGAAGTTAATCATTGATTTAATCCTTATAAGCAAATGTAATTAGTAATTAGGATTGGGTCTTTAAAAATCAGTTTTCATACCCTGTTAAATTTCATGATTTTTAATGATGCGTGTTTTAGATGTGTAATAACCCCCTTCGCTGCGAGGATAATTTACCGCCTTGGCCGGTATAGTTCGAACAATCCAATTTCAGTGCGCGACGCTTCTGAAATTGGTGTCTCACTACAACTAGCAGATATCGCTGAGTTTCGTTATAATACTTTTTGAATAAGTAATGCAAGCAGAAACATGAAGTTAAATAGATAGAGAGAAGTATCATAGGTGGTGTAACAAAGGTGACTGGATTCCGGCCTGCGCCGGAATGACGGCGGAGAGATTGTTTAATCCCGATATTGTGGGACTCGCAATGACAGGAAAATATTTTTGTTTCACCTGCAAACAATTCAATTGCCGAATAGAGAGCAAATGTGTAGAATCGAAAAGCGATAGGAGAGGAAGGAGTTTCAATCCCCATCCGCCCCTGCCAACATTGTTGGCGGGATAATTCAACTAACAACTATTGCTGCTCTACGTTTGCAATAGTTGAGTTTTATTAATGCGCTGCGAGGATAATTTACCGCCTATGGGCGGTATAGTTCGAACAAGCCAATTTCAGTGCGCGACGCTTCTGAAATTGGTGTCTCACTACAACTAGCAGATCTTGCAGCGCTGCGCTTGTAATATCTGAGTTTCTTTAGCGCGTGGAGTTTCTATCCCCATCCGCTACGCTGCGGGGATAGTTCAACTAACCAATTCCGATTCACTTCGTTTTCGTAATTGGAGTTTCACTATGAAAATAATTCTTATCAGGCACGGCGAAACTCTCTGGAATAAAGAAGGTCGGATTCAAGGAAAAAGCGATATTGAGTTAAGCGCCGCAGGAATTGAGCAGGCCCGACTTCTGGCTTTATCCCTGAAAGATCAACCCATCGGTGCAATTCACGCCAGCCCCCTGAAGAGAGCCCTGAAAACTGCGGAGATTATCAATGAGTTCCATCGCAAGGAAATTCAAACGCACCCGGAACTGATGGAGATGGACCAGGGAGACTTTGAAGGTTTTTCTTTTAAGGAACTGATGACCTGTGAGAAAGATTTTCTCAATAAATGGATTGCCGATCCCGCTTCCGTTAGAATGCCCAATGGCGAATCTTTGTCCGAACTGCAAGTGCGTGCGTGGCGAGCGTTAGAAACGATCATCGGCAAGGAGGAAACGGCGCTGGTAGTTGCCCACAACTTCACCATTGCGGCGATTATCTGCCGGATAAAAAATATCAGCCTCTCCGAGTTTCGCGGCAACAGTGTGGGCACGGCATCCAAAACTACTATTGGCTTTCATAATGGTGAACCTTATATTGAAACACTCAATGATCGTAGTCATCTTCCGGATACAAGCAATAATTAAACCTGTTTTGGGAAATACCAAAGATGTAATCTGGATTTAACTCAGGCAAAGCAATTATTCAGTGAACTGACGTCAACTGATCCGAGATCGCGAACATTCGTTTTGAAATTTCTTATGCCCAGAGATACTTCTTCAACGTTTGCAGGAGATGTTACTATGCAGCAAGTCTTGGAGGCAAGCTTATCTACATCTTCAGATAAAAAATCAAAAAACCCGGTAATCATTGCTTCAACAGTTCCTGCGGCAGCTAGATCGGATCGACCTATTCCCGGAAGGTCAATGGAAAAATTATTTATCAACATTGTGTCAACGGTGCGGGCAATATGATGAGCTGCCGTATAAATTCGATCGTAATTCGTATCTGAAAACTTTCCCAGACCAAAAAGGAAGAGCATCTCTGACCCAATGCGCCGTGGAAAAGGTATAAGAATCTTTTCCATGAAGTCGCCGGTAATTCTTCCCTGCTTAATTTCTCTCGAAATCATGCCGTTAAGACGCCAATCAATGAATCCGCATATTCCACGCGGCGGCTTTTCATCTGAAAAAATACCCAACACCAAACATTTATGCTTTGGCAGATCGGGTGTTTCTGTTGATAGGATTATCTGCATTCTTCTTCAACTTTAAATTAAGTGCATCTAATATTCCGTTAATAAATGATCCCGAATTCTCCGACCCGAAAGTCTTACCCAGATCAATCGCTTCATTCAATGTAACTTTGACCGGTATATCTTCACAGTAGAGAAATTCAAATACCGCCAAGCGTAAAATGCTTATGTCCACCTTGGACATCCTGGAAAGCGACCAGTTGTCTGAGCTACCCCCGATAAGCCCGTCAAGCTCTTCCCGGTGCCCCCATGCCCCTTCTATTAAAGAAGCGGCAAACTCTTTATCCGCTTTCGGGGCGACAAAATTACCCCAAAAAAGCTCCATCGCTTTTTCTACATCCAAGTTTACAAAATTAAGACCGTAAAGAACCTGTAAGGCAACTTCCCGTGCCTTTCTCCGCTCGTGCATTTTGCCCTCAAATCTAACTAAGGTTGCCTATTACGCCTTCGTGTTAAATCTTTTTAAATAGATCAACCATTTCAATTGCCGCCATAGCCGCGTCTGCGCCTTTATTACCTGCTTTTGTTCCGGCGCGCTCAATTGCCTGTTCAATTGTATCTGTAGTCAACACGCCGTAAACTACCGGAATCTCCGCATCCAACCCAACACTGGCAATACCCTTGGAAACTTCGGCACTGACATATTCGAAATGTGGCGTTGCACCGCGAATAACAGCTCCCAGACAAATAACGGCATCAAAGCGCGCACTTTTTGCCAGTTTCTTTGCCGTCAGCGGTAATTCAAAAGCACCGGGCACTTTATAAATCTCGATATCTTTATCATCTGCACCGGCTCTAATCAACGTATCGATCGCCCCTTCAATTAACCTGCCGCTGATAAAATCATTAAAACGGCTGGCGACAATACCAAACTTCATCCCCTTGGCAACAATTTTTCCTTCAACTATTTTTGGCATGATTAATTACCATCCTTCTTTTACAGGTTCATTATATTTTATTTTGCACAAAAAAGTATATATTATTTTCCGTTCACTATAATTTTAAAAGATGCCCCATTTTGCTTTGCTTTGTTTTCATATACTTAATGTTGTTTTCATTGGGTATTATTTCTATAGGAACTCGTTTAGTGATCTCTATTCCGTATCCTTCCAATCCGACAATCTTTTTGGGGTTATTGGTCAAAAGCCGCATTTTGTGGACTCCCAAATCAGACAGAATTTGAGCGCCGATACCATAATCTCTTAAGTCAGCCTTAAAGCCTAAAGCAATATTGGCTTCGACTGTGTCCTGGCCTTCTTCCTGCAATGCGTAAGCCTTGATTTTATTGACCAGCCCAATTCCCCGGCCTTCCTGCCGCATATAAATAATAACGCCTTTTCCTTCTTTTCCTACCATACTCATCGCCCGGTGAAGTTGATCTCCGCAATCGCATCTGTTAGAATCAAATATATCACCTGTCAGACATTCCGAATGCACACGCACCAGGACTTCATCATCTTTGGTGATTTCGCCCTTAACCAGAGCAATGTGCTGCCATTCGTCAACATCGTTTTCATAAACGATAATTCTAAAATCACCGCCGAAACCGGTCGGAATGGTCGCCTCCGCTAAACGACGGATAAGTGATTCGTTTTGCATCCGGTAATCAATAAGGTCTGCGATGGTGACGATTTTTAAATCGTATTTCTGTGCAAAGATTTCCAAATCAGGCATTCTTGCCATAGTTCCATCTTCATTCATGATTTCGCAAATAACACCTGCCGGTACCAAACCCGACAGACGACATAAATCTACTGAACCTTCGGTCTGGCCGGTGCGCACCAAAACGCCGCCTTTGCGGGCAATAATCGGGAATACATGCCCTGGACTGACTAAATCTTCCGCCTTGGCGGAAGGTGCAACTGCCGCTTGGATAGTCGTAGCCCGGTCCGCTGCCGATATGCCGGTCGTCACCCCGTTTCGCGCTTCGATAGAAACGGTAAAAGCTGTGCCAAAACGAGCCTTGTTGTCCTTCACCATCGGTTGAAGATTAAGCTTGGCTGCCTGCTCTTCGTTGATGGTCAGGCATATTAAGCCCCGACCAAGGCGTGCCATAAAATTTATGGCGTCCGGCGTGACAAACTGAGCGGCCATGAAAAGATCGCCTTCGTTTTCCCTGTCTTCATCATCGACGAGAATAACCATTTTCCCGTTACGAATATCTTCGATTGCTTCCTGAATTGCACTGATTGCCATTTTATATTTATCCTTCTATTTCATAAAACCATGTTCGGTCAGGAAATCCTTATCTATTCCCCGAGAAGATTGCAATAATTTTTCCACATACTTTCCTAAAACGTCAGTTTCAATATTTACCAACTCACCTTCCTTTTTTGCAAGTAAAGTGGTGTTTACCGCTGTATGAGGTATTATATTAACATAAAATCTGCCTTTTTCAAGCTTGTTTACTGTAAGACTTATTCCATCGATGGCTACTGATCCTTTTTCCACAATCTGACGCGACAGTTGATCATTTACTTCGATAACTAAAATGACCGATCCTGATTTTTGCGTTTTGGAAAGAATTCTGCCTGTGGCATCCACATGGCCTAAAACAAAGTGGCCGCCAATAAACCCTCCGACGCGTATTGATTTTTCCAGATTAATTTTGTCTCCCGCATGCAGACGACCAAGAGTTGTTTTAGCGATAGTTTCCGCAGAAACGTCTGCCGAAAATAAATTCCCCTTCTTCGCGGTTACTGTCAGGCATGCCCCACTTACCGCGATGCTATCGCCAATGGCTACGTCCTTTAAATCAATTGCCGCTTCAATTTCTATGACGGCATCCGCTCCCTTTGCCGTCAGGCGCTGCACATTTCCTAATCCTTCTATTATTCCGGTAAACATAAAATTATTTTTTACCTTTGCTCAGCAAATCTTTTAACTCGGACATAAATTCTCCTACATCGCGAAACTGGCGGTACACAGAAGCAAACCTTACATACGCAACGCCGTCAAGAACCTTAAGTTCGGCCATGACTTTTTCCCCAATCACACTAGAGGTGATTTCTGCCTGAAATTCCTGACACGCCTGTTCCACATCATCAACAATTTTTTCCATTGATTCCATGCTGATGGGACGTTTCTCACAGGCCGTCATTACTCCTGAGCGTATTTTCATCCGGTCAAAAGGTTCGCGACGGCCGTCCTTTTTTACCACCATGGGCATAATATCTTCGACAAACTCATAAGTGGTAAATCGCTTGGCGCAGCCTAAACATTCGCGGCGCCGACGAATAGCTTTCCCGTCTTTACTTATTCGCGAATCAATAACCTTGTTTTCGGCGTTACCACAAAAAGGGCATTTCATGCTTTTGTCTGCCTGAGTTTTCTATATGTTACAATTGCACTACGCTGATTCCCGCTTCTTCGAGCATTTGGGCGGCCAATGGGTCGCTGTAACCATCGCGGATAACTATACGAACAATGCCCGCATTAATAATCATCTTGGCGCAAATAACACAGGGCTGATTGGTACAGTAAAGCGTTGATCCTTTAGTTATAACTCCATGAAGAGCTGCCTGAATAATAACATTTTGTTCCGCGTGTAAACCTCGGCACAGTTCATGACGTTCGCCGGACGGAACCTTGAGTTGTTCACGTAAACAACCGATTTCCAGACAGTGCTTTAGTTTGGAGGGCGCGCCGTTATAACCTGTGGCAAGAATCCGCCGATCACGCACAAGACCTGCTCCGACTGAACGACGACGGCAAGTGCTGCGCCGGGAAACGACTTCTACTATATCAAGAAAATAAATATCCCAGTCGGGACGACTATTTATTTCCCCCTTGGTGTCTTTTGTCGCAGCTTGTTTACCCGTCATATTTTGCCGTTTATCAGTCTATATTTTTGCCGTTTGTGCTGTATTAGGCAACTTTTATTCTCTGGGAATAAAGCGGGAATTGAGCACAAAGAGCTTTAACCTTTTCGGCTACAGCTTTGATATTATTATCATCTTTAATGTTGTTAATAACATCGGCAATGTAGGAGGCGATCAGACGCATCTCTTTTTCTTTCATGCCCCTTGTCGTTAACGCCGGGGTGCCGATTCTGATCCCGCTTGTGATTTGCGGTCCTTGAGTATCAAAGGGTATACCGTTTTTATTTACAGTAATCGCGGCAAGATCAAGCGCTTCCTGTGCATCTTTTCCAGAAACTCCCTTGGCGGTTAAATCAACCAGCATAAGATGATTATCCGTGCCGCCGGAAACAAGACGGAAGCCCTGGTTCTTCAGCTCATCGGCCATGGCCTGCGCGTTTTTAAGAATCTGGCTTTGGTACTGTTTGAATTCCGGCAAAAGCGCTTCTTTAAAAGCAACGGCCTTGGCCGCAATAATATGCATTAAAGGGCCACCCTGCATGCCGGGGAAAACCCTGCTGTTCAATGTTTTGGCGTAAGCTTCTTTACACATGATTAATCCGCCGCGCGGCCCGCGTAAAGTCTTATGGGTTGTAGATGTGACATATTCGCAGACGGGCAAAGGCGAAGGATGCAAACCTGTAGCAACAAGCCCGGCAACATGGGCTATATCTGCCATGATGACAGCGCCGACTTCATCGGCAATCCGGCGGAACCGGTTGAAATCAAGTGTGCGCGGATAGGCACTGGCGCCGACAACAATCATTTTGGGTTTATGTTCTTTCGCCAGTTTTTCTAATTCATCAAAATCTATAGTTTCCGTATCTTTGCTGACACCATAGGAGACTATTTTATAAAGCTTACCGGAAAAGTTGGCCGGACTTCCATGAGTCAGATGTCCGCCGTGAGATAAATTCATTCCTAAAATTGTATCGCCTGGTTGCACTGCCGCAAAATAGACGGCCATATTTGCCTGTGACCCTGAGTGGGGTTGAACATTAACATGGTCTGCTCCAAAAAGCTCTTTACAGCGATCAATCGCCAGATTTTCAGCAATATCCACAAATTCGCAGCCACCATAGTAGCGTTTACCGGGATAACCTTCAGCGTATTTGTTTGTCATAATAGAGCCCTGCGCTTCCAGGACTGCTTCGCTGACAAAATTTTCAGACGCAATCAGCTCCAGCTTTCCCGCCTGGCGGCGTGTTTCCAGCCCGATTGCCCGGGCAACTTCCGGATCAACTTTTTCCAAAAAAGACATCGACTGTGCTTCCTCCTGAGGTAGTTTTAATCGCGATACTTCTTAAATACCAAAACGGCGTTGACGCCACCAAAGCCAAAGCTGTTAGACATGGCCGTGTTTATTTCTTTATGCCGTGCTACTTTCGGCACGAAGTCGAGATCGCACTCAACATCCGGATCGTCCAGATTGACAGTGGGCGGAATTATTCCATGTCGCATAGCCAGTATGGAAAAAATGGCCTCCACAGCGCCTGTGCCACCCAGCATGTGACCGGTCATGGATTTTGTCGAACTGACAAGAAGTTTATAGGCATGTTCACCAAAAAGGGCTTTAATGGCCTGTGTCTCGTATAAATCGTTAAGTTGAGTTGATGTGCCGTGAGCATTAATATAGTCAATATCCGTCGTGATCATGCCGGCATCTTTGATGGCTATTTTCATGCTGCGGGCAGCGCCTTCATGCCCCGGGGGAGGGGCCGCAAGATGGAAAGCGTCGGATGTGCAGCCATAACCGGCGACTTCTGCGTAAATACGAGCGCCCCTTTTGAGGGCAAATGATAATTCCTCCAGGATTAAAACACCGCAGCCTTCAGCAATGACGAAACCATTGCGCCCCTTGTCAAAGGGTCGGCTGGCTTTTTGGGGGTTATCGTTATGCGTGGACAGCGCCTTCATGGCGGCAAAGCCACCAACAGCCAGCTGTGTAACAGCCGCTTCAACGCCGCCGCTAATCATGACATCTGCGTCACCATAGGCGATAGTTTTATAAGCGTCGCCTATAGCGGATGTTCCCGAAGCGCAGGCAGTAACTGCGCAATTGATTGGGCCTTTAGCTCCGAAACGAATGGAGACGTGGCCTGAAGCCAGATTGGCCAGAATTGCTGGAACGGAGAATGGGGATATCCTGCGAGGACCTGATTTGTACAACGTTTCTATTTCCTGCTCCAGAGTTGTCAAACCACCGATAGCAGACCCGATGATAACGCCAACACGCTCAGCATTTTCAGGAGTGATTGTTAATGCCGCATCCGCCATGGCCATGCTGGCAGCAGCAAGAGAATAAATGGCAAAGTTATCATAACGTCGGACTTCTTTCTTATCGACAAATTGCAGCGGATCAAAATTCTTGATCTCACCTGCAATTCGTGAATTGAAAGCAGAACTATCAAACCTGGTGATTGGACCAATCCCGGATTTACCCGCAATTGCGCCTTCCCATGATTCCGAAACGGAATTACCCAGAGGCGTTAATGCGCCCAGGCCTGTTACTACGACACGCCTTTTCATTGGATTAAATCCTGATCAATAAACTAATTGATTCCTTTTTTTGTAAGGAATTCTATAACATCTTTAATTGTACGAATCTTTTCAAGCTCTTCGTCAGCTATCTCAACACCAAAAACTTCTTCCATCTCCATAATAAGCTCAACGAGGTCCAGAGAATCCGCCCCTAAATCATCAATAAAAGAAGCCTCCAAAACGCATGCTTCTTTCGTAACATCAAGTTGTTCCATCACAAGTTTGATAACTTTTTCTTCTAACGACATGAAAAATCCTCCTCAATTTCAATTGGTGCCTTAAAATATAAAAACAGTTTATTCTTTAGAAGCTTTACCTATCGATATAATTTCCCTGCCCTTGTATGTGCCGCATGTGGGGCAGACACGGTGAGGCAATTTTGGTTCATTACATTGCGGACATAAAGATAATGACGGTGACGTCAAGAAATCATGAGCCCTTCTTGTATTTCTTCGAGTTTTTGAATGTCTCTTTACTGGATTTGGCATAAATTGTTCCTCTTTAAGATTTAATTTTTAACTTTAAATTTTTTTAATACAGCCATCCTATGATCAACAACATCTAAATGACAATTACAGGAATAAGTATTCAAATTAATACCACATTGTGCGCATAAACCTTTACATTCTTCTCTGCAAGATGTTTTAATTGGTATATTCAAAATTATCTGCTCACATATAATCGATGTGAGATCAATCGTGTCTCCATGATAATGGCTTATTTCCAGTTCTTCTGCGGTTAGCTCCACGTCTTCCCTTGCCTCAGCTGTTGCGGGAACCAGGGAATAATTAAAATCACCGCCGATAGAAACTCTGACATCTTCCAAACATCGGCAACAACAACTCTCAATAATCGCAGAAAGCTTACCTTTAATTAAAACAGTTGCGGACATTTTTGTTATCAGACAGTCCACATCGACATTAAGCAGCACAAAATCAGGTTCCGCCGTATCAGCTAAGTATTCCTTAAAACGTGAACCATCTTCAGAAAGAACATACTTTAGTCCCTCTTCAGGGATGTTGATAACATTAATTTTCAAGGAATTCGCCATGAAAATTTCACTGCCTTGACAAAATTGCGTAATCCACGCTAAGCCGGAGAGTAAATTATAAATTCCTTTAGATGTCAAGAATAATTTATGATTTTAATGGAAATGTGGCTTGACAAATGAACTCTCAGAACCTTATAAAGCTCTAAAAAACAAGGAAAATATGATGACAACTGGAATTAGAACACGCTTTGCGCCATCGCCAACCGGTTACCTTCACATTGGCGGAGCCAGAACTGCACTTTTTAGCTGGCTTTTTGCCCGTCACTCCGACGGCGAATTTGTTTTGAGAATTGAGGATACCGATCAAGAGCGGTCAACTGACGAATCTACAAAGGCAATCCTCGATGCGATGACATGGCTCGGACTGAACTGGGATGAAGGACCATACTTTCAGGCGCAAAGAGTCGATTTGCACCGCCAGATGGTTCAAAAGTTAATTGATGAAAATAAAGCCTATTTTTGTACCTGCACACAAGAAGAACTCGAAGCAAAAAGAAAACAAGCGCTGGCAACAGGAAAAAAACCAAAATATGACGGCACTTGTCGCGATAGAAAATTAAGTAAGTCATCTGGCAGTGTTGTGCGTTTTCGTGGTATGGAAACCGGTGCGACAATTGTAGAAGATTTAATCAAAGGGAATATTAGTTTTAACAATGACGAACTAGATGATCTGATCATTGAACGCAGCGATGGTTATCCGACCTACAACTTTGCTGTGGTTGTCGATGACGCGCTGATGAAAATCACCCATGTAATTCGTGGTGATGACCATGTTAACAACACGCCTCGCCAAATTTTGATTTATCTAGCGCTGGGCTTTGATGTCCCCAAATTCGCACACGTGCCAATGATTTTGGGTGCCGATAAAGCGAGACTCAGCAAAAGACATGGCGCGACTTCAGTTATGGCTTACAAAGAAATGGGTTACCTGCCGGAAGCACTCGTTAATTATCTGGTAAGACTTGGTTGGGCTCATGGCGATCAGGAAATTTTTTCTTTGCCGGAATTGGTCAACTTGTTTTCTCTGGAATCAGTAGGTAAATCACCGGCTGTTTTCAATCCGGAGAAGTTGCTTTGGCTCAATGCTCATTATATTAGGGAAGCAAAACCGGATACTATCTACGAAGAGATGAAAACATTATGGCCACAGAGTGTAAGCAATGCCGATTCTGATTTTGTGCGTAAGGTTATTGCCGATTTACAGCCCCGGTCAAAAACTTTAGTTGATCTGGCAGCAGCTGCCGGTTTTTACTTTACCGAAAAAGTTACGTATGAAGAAGAAGCAGCCCGAAAGTTTCTTACGCCGGAAATAGCTTCCCATTTAACCGCGATTGCAGCGGAACTTTCCTCATTAGAAGACTTCAGTAAAGAAGGAATTGAAAATTTTTTACAAATGTTTGTTCAAAAGCGCGAAATTAAGTTTAAGGTTATTGCTCAGCCTCTTCGCGTCGCTCTCACCGGCAAAACAGTCAGCCCCGGTATTGATGAAGTCATGGTTACTTTAGGCAAGAACCGAGTAATCAAAAGGATTCAAGATGCGCAGGCTTATATTTGTAAAACTCCAATTGCGAAAGCATAGCAACATAAAGCTCATCTGCGACTGAAGTTTGCTGGTCAAATTATCCCGTAGATTGCTACGAAATTTTTTCTAGCCTTCCTTTGGGGTTTATGCCGATCATGAGGCAGACAAATAATTTCTAGGATTAGCCCGATTATTTACTTGCCTGTAATAACTATAATTTGATCTTGACTTTTATAATCGGATTGAATAGATACTCATTTATCGACGTTGTTGGGAATCGTCTAGCGGTAGGATTCAACACTTTGAACCCGCTAATCATGATCCCCACATCCATGGTCCCATCGTCTAGTGGTTAGGACGCTGGCCTCTCACGCCGGAGACCGGGGTTCAACTCCCCGTGGGACTACCAAAATAAAATGAGGAATTTACAAAGTATTTTCTATCATATAATCATTCATAAAACCTATTTCCCCTACGCCATCCCCTACATATAGTACAAAAAATTGGTTTTTTGACTAATAAAACAGGGGGAGGCTGCGGCCAAAGATTAAGTCAAGGGGTGTGATATAGTATTAATTCTAAATACGAAAATACAAAAATGGTTTTCTGATCGCAAGTGTAAACGCAATAAACTCAAATTATACTTATTCTATAAAGGCATTGTTTTAAGGGGTAATTTACCTTTCATTAGCTTCCTAATGGTAAACTTCCTTCTACTAAAAAGAGAGTAACCAAAAGCTGACAAGTAAATCACCAGAAAAGAGTATTGCAGGAGACTAATTTCAAAGGATAATAACATTTATAAATATTAAAAATATAATGATTATTAGGAGATAGTTTTAAACGAATATTTTACAAATAATATATCGTTATAGTTACAAGATAGTGGACAAAAAAGAATCAAAAAGAAAAGGCCTCACGGCACCCCTATCATCCCACATGGTCAAGGGTCTGCCTCAGTCATATGCGTATTCCGCTGCAATCCGCCACCTGATTCCGCTGCAATCCGCCACCCCTTGAGAAGAGTGTCGTGACGCTGGATAATTCACGAGAAAGCCATTAGAACTTCAGACAAAAAGTTTGGAGGCAGTAATGGCAGCAGCGAGGTTATCCATGCGAACAATTAGAGAGATTTTGCGTTTAAGATGGGAGCACCATTTATCCAAGAAACAAATTGCCGTAAGTTGTAATATTGCCCGCAGCACCATTACGGATTATCTGCGACGGGCGCAACGGTCAGGTTTGACCTGGCCGTTGCCTGAAGATATGGATGATGCAAAGTTGCAGCAAATACTTTTTCCATCCAGGGAAGGTATTTGCAATCAGGGTAAGCGTCCTTGTATGGAAGAGATTTATAAGGAACTAAGCCATAAGGGCTTTACCCTCCAGCAACTATGGCTGGAATATAAACAGAACAATCCAGATGGTTATCAATACAGTTATTTCTGTGATCGCTATCATCAATGGGCAAAGAAACGGGATGTGACATTACGGCAAGTCTACCGTGCCGGGGAAAAGCTTTTTGTCGATTATGCCGGTCAGACAATACCATTTACCGATCCGATTACGGGACAGGTTCAAGAAGCTTATCTTTTTGTAGCCACCCTTGGCGCCAGCAGTTATACCTTTGCTTGGGCAAGCATCATCAAACAGGATTTACCTTCCTGGATCGATGCCCATGTGAAGGATTTTGCTTTTTTTGGCGGCGTTCCGGAGATAGAGGAACCATACCTTCTTCGGCCTTCATGAGTTAAACCAAGCCATTGCCAAAAAGCTGACAGAGTTAAATAACCGCAGCTTCCAAAAGATGGAAGGTTCCCGGAGAAGCCTTTTTGAAACAATCGACAAGCCGGCATTAAAACCTCTTCCTTCAACTCCTTATGAATACGCGGAATGGAAAAAGGCGGCGGTTAATGTTGACTACCATATGGAGATTGATCATCATTATTACAGCGCACCTTATCAATTAGTCAGAGAACATGTGGACGTTCGTCTGACATCGACCGTCGTGGAGATCTTGTTCAAAAACCGCCGGGTGGTACTTCATCAAAGAAGTTATGAAAAATGGAAGTATACCACTCTGACGGAACACATGCCTCAGTCGCATCAGCGTTACTTGGAATGGAATCCTTCCCGGATCATGGCTTGGGCAGGAAAAAATGGCCCCAACACGGAAAAAATAGTCAGCCATATACTCGAAAACAAACCCCATCCCGAGCAGGGATTCCGTTCCTGTCTGGGCATCATCAGGCTGGGAAGGATTTATTCTTCAGAACGTTTAGAAGCAGCCTGCATCCTGGCTCTGCATATCAAAGGCTACAGTTATAAAAGTATTGAGTCGATTCTCAAAACAAAGCTCGACCAGCTCAGGATAGGCTGATTGAAAATTAGTGCCACAATCGCCGCAAAGCTAGGAAT
>JANXZU010000036.1 GCA_025355345.1 Syntrophaceae bacterium | reverse complement strand
GCGAAAGACGGGGTTGAGCAGCCTGTCAGTTTCTATTCTTGCCCAAAGTTCGAGTTTATTTGCTGGCAGGCTGACCTTGTAAGTTGTTGCATCCTGGCCGGTGGAAGCATTCATATCCAACCCGCCGTTTTCGGTATATAGACGGTCAATCTCATTGGCAATAACATATTGCTTTTGTTGATCCTGAAGTTCTTTCAATTGGAATGTGAGATTCTGAATAGTTTTGGGATCAGATTTTTGTAATTTTCTCCGTTCTTTATCCAGAGCATCTCCTGTTTGTTCAATAGTCCGAAGTAATTTTTTTTCCGCGGGATAGTTTTTTGTACCGATAGTTGTAGTTCCCTTGAACATCATGTGTTCAAGAAGATGGGCGGCGCCGCTTTCACCTTTTGTTTCATCCACGGCGCCAACACAGTGGCGAATGTAAAGAGCAACAGTAGGGCTTAGGTGACGTTCCATCATTAAAACAGTTAAACCATTTTTTAATTTCGCTTTGACAACTTTTTCGGCCAGATCAAAACCAAAGCAATTGGTGGCAAGAGAAAAAATAAAAAAAGTTACTAATAATAATGTAGGAATTCTATTATTGTTGATCATTATCAATTCCATCTATTTCTTTTTTCGGTACGAACCGGAAGACAAAGTAGATTATTCCGACAAAGCAAACCAGAATTAAAAGTGATGACGAAAAAAAATACATCACAAACTCAATAGGATTATTGACTCTAAATGAACCAAGAAATGTATTTATGCCGATAATTAGAAAAAACAGTGATAGCAGTAAGACAACAACATTTTTAATCCAGATTAAAGTAATCTTCATTGTGAAACTCCAATTCTAATTGCATAATAACTCGCAGCTTACAGCGGAAGTGGTTCATCACCTTGGCTTTTTAGCGACATCTTTAATTCTGTATAATCAGCATACTTAAAATCATCATTTCGGCAGCAAAGCAATGAGTTATTATGATATAGCGGTTCTTCTGTAATGTCAAATGGCGAAGCAGCTACCGCTTCTGGCCATAGATCTGTGCCTGGGATAGGTGAATATTCCGCCAATACTGGTCTGGCGCCGCACTCGCGGACAAAAGCGATACTTTTCTTGACTTCCGATGAATTCTGGCCGGGCAAACCGCACAGCAGATATATACCGATTTCATTAGTTTTATATCCGGCACTTTTCAGATGACGGACAGCATTTTGTAATTCTTTGTTTTTGACTTTTCCGCCGGTTTGCAGTTGACGATTGAAATCTGATGTTTCAAAGCCGAAGTAAATTGTCTTAAAACCGGAACTGAACATCAATTCACTAAGCTCCGCGTTAATTTCGCGAAGGTGCAAGCCATTGGGACAGTGAAAATTACAAGATAAGTTACGCTTCTGGATTTCGCGCAGCAATGGTATTATCATTTTCTCCGGATCTACAAGCAAGGCATCATCATAGAAACTAAAATTCTTAATATTTAGTATATTTTGCCAGTGCTCAATTTCATCGGCAACTTTTAGCGGATTGCGCCTCAGAAATTTGTTATTAAATATATACGATGAACAATAGCTACAACGATAAGGGCAGCCCAGAGATGTAGTAATCGATAATTGTTCAGCATTATTTATCAAATCAAAAGCAGGGTAGGGACAGGAATCAAGATTGTCCGGATCAGGCACAAAGAATATTTCTTCACCAAATAAATCTAGCAGTAATTGAAGAACAGGTTTTTCTCCTGCGCCGGCAATTACATAATCAGCGCCGGAATTTTTTTGCGCATGATCAAAGCAAAGGGTTGCGTATTTGCCACCCAACACAATGGGAACTGATGGTAGCACTTCCCTGATTATTTTAATTACTTCAAAAACTCCCGGATACCAATAAGTCATCATCGAAGTAATTAATACAATATCTGCGTCTTGATTCTGTTTTAAATCATTGGTGAATATTTCCGGTAGAATTCCGTAACGGCAGTAATTTCTGGGAAACATCTTCAACTCGTCAGGCTTAGCAATGATCTGCCGGAAGAATTTGCCGTTGCCGCAAGAATGACGCTGTGGTTGCCCACAATTGCTCTTACGCATGGCCGGATGATAAGGATCAAGGCAATCTATAAATCGCACCGTATGACCATTTTGACGAAGCAGGCTGCCTAAATATAGAAGCCCTAGAGGCTTAAGCCAGAAATCATAGGCGGAAAAATCGTGTATCCATGGATTGATCAGGAGGATGTTTCTGCTCATGTTCATTTCCTATCACAGCAACATTATTTTACAAAAACTTTTTTATGTAGAATAAGGACTATAAAGACTCATGGTAGTTGCTAGAAATAAATCCGCAATAATCCTTACTGTATTCAATCTGCGGGTAGAGAATCTTCATTTGTAAGGGGCGGATCGGGACTGTTTCCAGGAAAAACTGTTTTTTCTTTCCCGGTAGGAGGAGGGCGTCGCAAAAGAAGTGAGTCCAGATGAAAGAAGTGCAGGATGCGATCATGCATAAACCGGTGACTGCATTGAGGATGCGATAGCCCGGTTTCAGGGATTTAATCATGACCGCAAAGATAAAAAAGCCAACAGCAAAGAATACGGGGGCACAGAGTATTTGTATAAAGGTTGCAAGCGGCATATTGTGGAGTTCGATCTGTTTTGGTTTGCATGTCTGGTCCAGCCGGTTACCGTGGAAGATCGCTATAACTTCGCCATCCCGGACAAATACGGTCTTATTCTTCCGCCGCCAAACCTCATAATACAAAAGACTCAGGCCTATGACTCCTACTGCGGCAAAGATCGCGATTTCAATATAATCCGGGGCATAAGACGCTGGTGCATGGAAAAAGCAGGCCAAAATGGTCAGAAGCGCGCCGAAGATTCCCGGTTGCCAGCCAAGCAATTCTACAACCTTTTGCTCGTTATGGACTAGTTTGATTGACGCAGGGTTCATCCCTATCCTTGTTCACTGTGGATTTCATCATGTTGATTGAATCTCAATATACAACATCGGAACACCAAAGCGTTAATGGCAAAAGCCTGTTTCATCTTTTGATTATCACGATTTACAAATGAAATATACAAAGAAAAGTAGTTCAAATGTCAAGTTATTGCGTAATTCACTCATGCTCTCACGTCAATACAGAGGACAATAGCAGCACTTTCACATTGCAAATTGTCATCTGCTGCGTTATCAATATTTCATTCTTAAAAGAAAATTATTTTCAGTAATGAGGAATCTGATTTTAATATGAATCATCACATACCGATCCCTTTAACTTTTTCTAAAGAAGGTGCTCCCAAAGCACTGTATGGCGATGCGTATGAAAATTATCAAAATTGGTCTACATTTCTCGAAAACTGTTCGGTGACGAAGGGAGCAAAAAGATGATTGATGATCCGCGACCCAGATTTTTATCCGTCGAATTCCATGTTCGCTTTTTTCCTGCACTTCTGTGGGGTCGTCTTCGTCCTAAACAGCAGTCAGGGGCTGGTTTTACCTCGCTTCTTGAATACTACCTCGTCTTAGGAGTCTGTATTGTCCTTATAGTCTTGGGTGCCCCATCGGCATTATCTAACGGGTCAATTGGAGGATGCATAGCTAGCGGCATAGGAGCGTTTGGTGTCCTGGCAATGATCGTCAACAGCATAGTGTCTTGCTGGGGTGAGCCTCCGTCATACAAAGATTTTCTTTTGGGCTTCTTTTTCTTATTTGTCATGCTGGGAATAACTGCCGGGATATTTATCGGAACTCTTGAACATTCGCTAACTCTCGGGTTGTTGCTGGGCGCGGCAGGAATTCTTGCAGGCTATCTTCTCGGTATTCTCGCCGGTCTCTGGTTTCAGTATCTCGGCTGGATAGCAGTACTACTCGATATGCTGGCTCGCCTTGCAATTATTGGGATAATAGTTGTGGACCTTGTGCTTTTGATTGGATAACACAAAGATTAATGCCGGGGAATGCATTAACCTGGTGATGATGTAATATTAGCCTTTACTCTGAGAGGTGTTCCACGCAAAAAGTTATATTTCTTGTTGATATGAATGCCTTTTTTATAAGTTGTGAAATGACAAGAAATGATTCTCTTGTCGGCATACCTGCTGCTGTTGCCGGTGATCCAAAGAAGCGTTCAGGCATCATTCTTGCCGCAAATTATGAAGCAAGGGCATGCGGAGTCAAGACTACCATGGTTCTTCACGAAGCCCTAAAGCTTTGTCCTAAATTAACTTTTATTTCCCCCGATCATCATTTCTATTCGCAGAAATCAGCAGAGGTCATGGACTTGCTGGCAAACTATACTCCGACTCTGGAACAAAACAGCATTGATGAGGCCTGGCTTGATATGACAGGGAGCGAAGGACTTTTTGGCAAACCTTTGGTGGCTGCAAAAAGTATAATGGATGAGATCAAAGACAGTTTTGGCCTTTGGTGCTCAATCGGAATCGCAGAAAACAAATTCCTGGCAAAAATGGCCGCGGAAATGAAGAAGCCTCTTGGCATCACAGAATTATGGAAGCAGGACATTCCGGCGAAGCTCTGGCCACTTCCTGTGAAAGAAATGTATGGGATTGGTGGTAAAACAGCTGAAAAGTTAAACCGCATGGGAGTAAAGACAATAGGTGATCTGGCGCAGCTTGATAAAAACCTGATTATGAAAACTTTCGGGAAAGGTGGAAGTGAAATTCATCTGCATGCAAACGGGATCGACAATTCCCCCGTTCTTGCTCGCCTTGCTGATGATATGAAGTCCATCGGGCGCTCAACAACACTGCCTGAAGATGTATCCGATATTAAGAAAGCAAAACTTGTTCTAATGGAACTTGCTGATTATGTTGGTATGACTACCAGAAGGCATGGCAAAAAAGGTCGTACGGTACATATCACATTGAAGTATTCTGATTTTCATGTCGTCACCAGACAGATAACCATTTCTGCAACGTGCAGCACCAGAGAAATATACCAGGCTGGTTTTAGTCTGCTTGAACAAAATTGGAACAGATTCCGTTCAGTAAGATTAATAGGAATAGGCCTCTCGGGATTTCATGAAGACTGCTCTTCTGATCAGTTGTCGCTATTTGACCAAATAGAAGACAATGTTAAAAACGAAAAAAATAAACAAATCGAAAGTGCAATGGATATAATAAGAAACAAGCATGGCTCCGAAATAATAACCCTTGCCGCATTGGTAAAGAAAGATAAAGGTATCAATTGAACTTTTAAAATGTAATGACCGATTTGGAAAACTTGATTTTTATACCCGTGACTTCCAGTATTTTTCAAAATTTTGCTTACCGATTAACAAAACTGATTGATTTGTGTCAAACGATTGTGTATAGCGGAACACGCAGTTGGTTAAAAATAAAAAACAGGAGGAAGTTAATGAACAAGGCAGAATTGATCGATGAAGTAGCAAAAGTCACATGCAGCAAGAAAGAAGCAGGCGAGGCAGTAAGCGCGACATTGGCGGCAATTCAGAAAGCACTCAAAAAAGGCGGTACTGTTACACTTGTCGGGTTTGGCACATTTAAAGTGAGCAAGAGAAAAGCCCGCGTAGGCAGAAACCCCCAGACAGGTGCGGCTCTTAAAATAGCTGCAAAGAAGGTTCCCGTATTTAAAGCAGGTCAGGGTCTCAAAGACGCAGTTAAGTAGAATGAGCACTTCTGCATAGTTAGGAATTTCATTTAGCCGTCCCACTCTCCGGTGGGACGGCTCAACTGAAATCGTTGACAAAAGATATGTGGCGACGAGACTGCTTGCGTAGTTTTGGCACAGCTGATGGCTTAATTATTATCTGATTTTATCTAACTCTTCCAATCTTTTTTCCATATCAAAATGCAGCTTTTTTCCATATTATCGACAATATTTTTTGCTGTCAGTTTTCTGTTTTAAAGGTTAACATGGTTTCGTTATCTCTCCATCCGAATTAGTGTTCATGCTTTTTCGGGAAAATATTCAACAAATTTTATTTTTTCCGGTAAATATGATTCTCCTTGACAAATACGATGAAATCTAATATTGTCTACCAACGCTTGGATCCGCGAGGACTGGGACGGAAGGTAAAACAAATGGGAATTATTAAGCCTCTCGTCTTGCGACGTGAGGCTTTTTTTGTGCGAGAAATCAAAGGGGATGAATTCACGAAGCAAGCAGTAGTGTTTGGAGTTTAGCTAATGAAAGTTATTAAATCAATAAAAGAAATGCAAACTTATTCCGAAAGCCTCCGGCTTCTGGGAAAGAAGATAGCATTTGTTCCAACAATGGGTTACTTTCATGAAGGTCATCTTGCGCTGATGAAAGAAGCAAAAAAAATAGCTGATTGTGTTGTTGTCAGTATTTATGTCAATCCCACCCAGTTCGGTCCCAAGGAAGACTTAACCAAATACCCCAGAGATTTCGATCGTGATCTAAAGATGGCCGAAAGTGTTAACGCGGATGTAATATTTTTCCCACCAGATATCGAGATGTATCCTGAGAATTACCAGACATATGTAAATGTAGAGAAAGTCACGCAGAATTTGTGCGGTATTTCCCGTCCCGGTCACTTCCGAGGGGTAACCACTATTTGTCTTAAACTATTTAATATAGTTAAACCGCACTTCGCAATTTTCGGCAAAAAAGATTTTCAACAATATACAGTTATAAAACAAATGGTTACCGATCTGAATCTTGATCTCCAAATCATCGGCCAAGCTACTGTGCGTGAGGCGGATGGTCTGGCGATGAGTTCCCGTAATGTCTATCTGAAAGAAAATGAAAGACAATCGGCACTGACTTTGGTTGGCGGAATAAAACTCGCACAAAAGCTTTATGATGCAGGCGAAAGAAAAGCGGCAGCAATAGCAGGTGAAGTGGAAAAATTAATAAAAAGCTTTGATTACACAAATATTGATTACATTAAAATATGCGATACAACAAATCTTGACAATGTTGATGAGATTAAAAGTCAGACAGTTATTGCGTTGGCAGTCATTGTTGGCTCAACGCGGCTTATTGATAATCACGTTTTTGGTGAAGAACTGAAAGCGTAATATTTTGATAGGAGAACATATAAACATGCAAAGATTTATGTTAAAATCAAAAATTCACCGCGCTACCGTAACCGATGCTGATTTACACTATGAGGGCAGTATTTCCATAGATGAAAAACTAATGGAAGAAGCAAACATGATTTGCTATGAACAAGTGGAAATATATGACATTAATAATGGTGAAAGATTTTCGACATACATAATTAAAGGGAAACGCAACTCCGGAACGATTTGCCTCAACGGTGCCGCTGCTCGCAAGGTGGCTAAGGGAGATTTAATTATCATTGCCACTTATGTGATTGCTGAAAATGAAAAAGAAGCAAAAAACTGGAAACCAAAAAACGTTTTTGTTGATGCAAAAAATAAGATCAAAAAATCTCATTAAAATAATTTCATTGCATACAATTCTATAACAGAGAAATGTATTGAATGAATGTTTGAATTTGTGTTAGTTAGCCACATCAAAACATAATTAAATGGAGGAAAAATGGCTTTTCAGGAAATTGATAAGGCTTTAAAATATAAAGTTGCGGATTTAACTCTTGCTTCGTGGGGCAGAAAAGAAATGGAGTTGGCAGAAAATGAGATGCCCGGTCTTATGGATTTGCGTAAGAAATATGGCCGTAAAAAGCCTCTTAAGGGATTTAAAATAATGGGCTCTCTGCATATGACAATCCAGACGGCCATGCTCATAGAAACTCTTAAAGAACTGGGTGCTGATCTACGGTGGGCATCATGTAATATTTTCTCGACGCAGGATCACGCGGCGGCGGCAATTGCCAAAGCAGGCACAGCAGCGGTATTTGCCTGGAAGGGCGAAACTTTGGAAGAATACTGGTGGTGTACGGAACAGGCGTTGACGTGGCCTGATGGTTCCGGTCCTGATTTGATTGTTGATGACGGTGGAGATGCAACTCTGTTTATTCACCACGGCGTAAAAATTGAAAACAATCCCCAGTTACTGAAACAGAAAATCGATAATAAAGAATTCAAAATTATCGTCTCCAGATTAGAACAGGCTTTCAAAAGAAATCCAAAACGCTGGCAAAAAGTGGCTTCTGGCATTCGCGGTGTATCCGAGGAAACTACAACCGGCGTGCATCGCCTTTATCAGATGCAGGCGGCAGGCGAGCTTTTGTTTCCGGCGATCAATGTTAATGATTCCGTAACAAAATCAAAATTTGACAATCTTTATGGATGCCGTGAATCTCTGGCTGACGGAATTAAACGGGCAACGGATATTATGATTGCCGGTAAAGTTGTAGTTATCTGCGGTTACGGAGATGTCGGGAAGGGCAGTGCCCAATCAATGCGAGGTTTCGGCGCCCGTGTCATCATTACGGAAATTGATCCCATTTGCGCCCTGCAGGCGGCGATGGAAGGATATGAAGTTAAAACTCTGGATGAAGTAGTGTCGATCGCCGATATTTTTGTTACCGCCAGCGGTTGTTGTGATGTTATCAGCGGGAAGTACATGGAAATGATGAAAGACGAAGCCATCGTCTGCAATATCGGCCATTTTGACAGTGAAATTGATATGCACTATCTGGAAAACAGTAAGTTCTGTAAAAAAGAAAATATTAAACCGCAGTTCGATAAATGGACGCTCAAATCAGGACGCTCTATATTAGTATTAGCCGAAGGCCGGCTGGTTAATTTAGGCTGTGCTACAGGTCATCCAAGCTTTGTCATGAGCAATAGCTTTACTAATCAGTGTCTGGCACAGATTGAATTGGCCACAAAAAAATATGAAATAGGCGTTTACACTCTCCCAAAAATACTTGATGAGGAAGTTGCCAGACTCCATCTGGATAGATTGGGTGCAAAAATTACCAGGCTGACTAAGAAGCAGTCTGATTATCTCGGTATATCTACAGAAGGTCCGTTTAAGCCGGAATATTACAGGTATTAAATTATAATTTTAAGTACGCATTCGGTAGAATAAAATTGCGGCAGCAATACTGAATATTATATTCGCTCCCCAGGCGGCAAGAAGCGCGGGTATCCTTCCTGAAAGTCCCAAAGACATGCTTAACGCGTGGACATAAAAATATGAAAATCCGATAAAAATGCCTATTCCCACGCTTTGCATGATGCCGCCGCTTCGCTCTGAACGCAAAGAAAATGATACGCCGATAAAAATCATTATTATGATCACAAAGGGAAAAGCAATTTTGCCCTGTAAATAAACAAGATACCTGGTTATATCGTATCCTTCTTTCTTGATTTTACTGACATATTTTCTTAACTCGAAGTATCCCATTTTCTCCGCGTCTTTTTGCACTATTTTAAAGTCATCTGGTTTTTCAGGAATACTAATTATTTTATTTTTAGACCACTCCAAAACAGGAGAGCTCTTGCTATCAAACCGGGTTGTAAGTAAATCATAAAAGACCCAGTTGTTTTCTTTCCACTCAGCGTATTTTGCATCAATACGCGTTCTTAAGGTGAAATCAGGATTCAAATAATTTATGGTAATACCGCGTAAAGTATCATTGCTTACATCAAACATTTTAAAATTATATATTGTATTATCGCCGCGATACCAGATTTCGTTTTGTTTAAAATATCCGAGAGTCTGTTGCTTTTGAATGACAACCTTTTCCGTATATTCAGTTTTCTGTATTGAGGCAGGTGTAATTAACTCGGTAAAATAAAATAAAGCAACAGCCATTACAGCGGCAAAAATCAAGGCAGGGAGAGTAATGCGATAAAGACTGATGCCATTAGCTTTCATTGCCGTAATTTCGCTGAATTTGGAAAGTGATCCGTAAGCCATCAAGGTGGCCAAAAGCACGGCAGGTGGAAGGATGAGAGAAATTATCATGGGAATTGAATACAGGAAAAATGTTATTATTTGCAGAATTGTAGCATTGTTGCTGAGGAACATCCTGACTTTGCTGAAAAAATCGACGATCAGATAAAGAGCAATGAACGTTATGCAGATAACTATAAAGAATCTTAAAAACTCTTTTAATATGTATCTATCCAGCAGCTTCAATATCAAACCCTCAATTCGTTTGGAATTTACGCCAGATGAAAACCTTCAGCATATGCAGGACAGATATCTCTTTGTCGGCCATATAAAAAAGGTATATTCCAAGGATAGCAAAGATAATATTCGGAGTCCAGACGCCAATTTCGGGGGAAAGGTATCCTGTTTCGACAAAAGCTTCTCCACCGATGCGCAATAAGTAATATATAGATACGACAATTATAGCTACAGCAACGCCACGTGATTTTACAGCGCGATGACTCTTAATACCTAAAGGCAAAGCCAAAAGACCAAAAAAAATGCAGGATAAAGGAATAGAAAATTTCTTGTGTACTTCAATAGCTAATTCTCGAATTGCCGCCTCGTCCAGCCCTGGTTTTCTCATTTTATCCAATAATTCGCCCATAGTCATTTCAATACTGGATTTGGAATCTTCGCTTGTGCCGGCAATAGCAGATGTTAAATCAAGATTAATGTCGTAGACTCGAAAATCAATTTTACGGTAATTTTTCAAATCTGAACTAACGCTGTGAACAGAACCATTTTCAAGACGCAGCATGACAGTCATTGAATCGGCATCGGCAACAAGAAAAGCTTTTTTTGCTAATATAGTGTTTTGTTCTCCCTTCATACGGCTATCGGAAATCATCACATTTTCCATAAAATCGCCTTTGGGATGAATTTTCTCCGCGTAAAGCAGGATACCTTTGAAATCAGCATTGAATACTTTTTCTTTAATGCCAATACTGGCATTTTGCTGGGCGATGGTGAAAAGTAAACGCTTGGTGGCAAAATTACTTTGTGGAACAAGAAAATAACCGACGAAGATAGTTATGATAAAAGTTATCAAGGAAGCGATTGCGACAGGATAATAAATTTGCGTCAAACTAACGCCGGAGGATTTTAGAACAGTTATTTCATTATCCGCAGATAGCCTGCCCATGGCAATAAGAATTGCGATAAGAAGAGCTATGGGTATGGTAAAGAGCATAAATGCAGGTAGAAGATAAATTATCAGTTTGGCAACAGTGAAAACACTGATGCCCTTATTAACCATTAAATCCATGATCTGGAGTATTTTCCCCATGAGCAGAACAAAGGTTAAGACAAATAAGATGATGATAAAAGGGAAAGCTATTTCTTTAAATATATATCTGCTGATAATCTTGTTCATGTTATAAACTAACATGTAATAATAACATTTCACAAGCAAAACATGAAATAATCCGTCAAGAACAGAAAACAGATATTTTGCAATGTTTTATTGACAGTCGTCACTATTTTGCCTATATTCCATTCATATTTTCCCTGACCTGCTCATTATAGAAAGGATAAGGATATTAATAATGAAAGTTGATACAATGCGCCAGATTGATTATTATATTGGCGTTCCTCTTTGTTTTTTTGGCTCATTATTTCAGCGTCTGGTGAGATTGCTGATCACGAGTGATATGAAGCCTCTGAAGAAAGTTCTTTTTATCGAATTATCTGAGATGGGCAGCGCCATTTTAGTCGACCCGGCGATGAGGAAATTGAAGAAGGAAACTGACGCCGAACTTTATTTTGCCATTTTCAAGAAAAATACACCCAGTTTGGAATTATTGGGGACAGTTCCCCCAAAAAATATTTATACTATCCGTGAGCACAATATGTTTGCTTTTGTTCTTGACACTCTCAAGTTTTTTTTCTGGACAAGAAAAATTAAAATTGACGCTGTAATTGATCTGGAGCTTTTTTCACGCTTCACGGCTCTTCTTGCAGGATTTAGCGGTGCCAAATATAAGATAGGCTTCCATGCTTACTATAATGAAGGCCTTTATCGTGGTAATTTTTTATCGCACAAAGTTTCCTATAATCCTCATATCCATATCGCGAAAAACTTTATTGCTCTAATCAATTCTCTGTTGACATCAAAAGAAGAAACTCCCTATTCAAAGACGCTAATAACTGATGAAGAAATATATCTAACCAAAGTCAATATCTGCAGTCAGCAGAAAAAAACGATTATTGATATTGTGCTTAGTTGCACAAGTGAATTCAGCACCGAAAATAATAAAATAATTTTGATCAACCCCAACGCAAGCGAGCTTCTTATCCAGCGGCGCTGGCCGCAGCCAAATTATGTGCAATTAATTAAAATGATTTTGGATAAGTGTCCTTGTGCAGTAGTTTTGATCACTGGTGATCCTGGTGAAAGAGAAGAGGCCGGGCGGCTAAAGGAGAATGTGCGAAATGACAGATGTATAAATTTTGCGGGAAAGGTGACCTTTGCTCAGCTTCCATTGCTTTATAGCGTCTCCGAGTTTATGGTTACCAACGATTCGGGACCGGGACATTTTGCCGCTATAACCGATATGCCCACATTTGTTATCTTTGGGCCAGAAACTCCTGCACTTTATGGATCACTTGGAAAGACCACACCGATTTACGCGGGTTTGGCTTGTTCGCCTTGTGTCAGCGCTTCAAATCATCGCAAGACCGCTTGCAGGGATAATGTTTGTCTTCAGGTGATTAAACCTGATCAGGTATTTGCCACCATTCTTCCTAATCTGGAGAAGATTAATGCTGAAAGAAAATAACAAAATATTTCTGCTCATAGGAATTTTTACTTTGATTCGTCTTGCCGTGTCACCTTTTTTCGGGCTGGGTGTTGATGAAGCTCATTATGTTTTATACGCTAGATTTTTGGACTTAAGCTATGTTGATCACCCACCACTGGTTGGCTGGGTACACGCGCCGTTTTTTTATCTTCTGGGAACAAATGAATTTTTAGCCCGCCTGCCTGCAATCTTGCTGTTTACCGTCACTTCTTATTGCGCATATTTGTTTATTTTAAGAGTGACAAAATCAATAAATGTATCTCTTGTGGCAGTTCTAGCGCTGAACGGCTCTTTCATTCTTAATGTTATGGGACTGATGTTATTGCCTGATTCTCTTTTACTTTTATTTGTTTTCCTGCTCATATTTAGTGCTGAAAAAATAGCCCGTGAAAAAAAGCCGTTGGATTTTATTTTACTGGGAATTCTGCTTGGTTTAATGGGATTGGCTAAGTACACTTCAATTTTACTGGTGCCGCCGCTGATTGTATTTTTTCTAATAAAAAGAAGATACGATATAATCTTTTCTCCTTACATGTTTTTGGCGGCGCTGATCGCTTTAATCATGATCACACCAGTAATTTACTGGAACATCAATCACGATTTTGTCAGCTTTCGCTATCAGGGGTCTCATATCTTCGGTTCTTTAACATCAAGCTTTAAAAATTATATTGAATCTCTGGCAGCACAGTTTGGCGCTTACAGCCCATTTTTGTTTATTATAGCTTTTTATGGTTTCTTTAAAGTTTTCCGTTCCAACAATGATTATTTGCGTCTGGCTGTGTTGTTCGGTGCGACAATAATTGTTTTCTTCATGGTCACGTCGCTTACTGAAAGAACACTTCCCCACTGGCCCGGTATTTTCTATGTACTGTTTATTCCTATAGGCACATACAATCTTTATCTGGCGGCAGAAAATTGGAAAAGAAAATATCTTTATTTTTCAATCGGACTAAGTTTGACTTTGATGATAATTGCCTACTTAGCTGTACCATTTCCTGAAACCTGCACAAAGATAGCTGGAATATTCTATAAAATTCCTGATTACAAATCTCCATTTCGCGATATTTATGGATTTGAGCAAATTACGGCGCAGGCGGACGTAATCTTAAGGAATGATAAAACAGCTACACGTAAAGGCATTGCGGTGAGCAACTGGACAATGGGCAGCAGAACGATGTATTATTGCCTACCCCATAATAATGAGGTATTCGTTATTGATTATAGAAAAGATCAATTCGATGTTTGGGAAAAACATTCACCACAAGGCTACGATCTTCTCTTTCTGAACACTCATTTTCATGACTTAGATATCGCGGGATATATCAAGTGTGACAGGATTGAGAAAGCCGGAAAGATCGATCTAGCGCTTAGTGGCGCAAAGGTAGATACTGTCGAGTATATCTGGTGCCGTAATTATAGAGGCACAAAATAATGAGCAAAAAGTGGATAATGATTATCATAATTATTTTATGCTCCCTGCTTTCAGTTTTATCTTATTTTTATTGGGATATCCCTATAGCCCTTTTCTGTAAAGGATTGGGACGATCAGTTATTGATATCGCGGAGATTGTCACAACTTGGGGAGAATCAAGTTGGTATTACATAATACTTGTGCCAGTATTTTTATATTTCTGGTTGCTGGCTAAAAATAAATTATGGTCTGATAGGATACTATTTGTCATTTTATCTCTATCGGTGTCAGGGTTAGTTAATATACTCGTAAAATGGCTTGCCGGCAGGCAAAGACCGATTATTTTCTTTAATAACGGACTATTTGGTTTTAACTATTTTGGCGTTGGTTATGAACTTACATCGTTTCCTTCCGGTCATACCGTAACGGCATTTTCTTTAGCCACTGCGGTAAGTTTATTATTCCCTCGCTTAGCGATCCCGGCTTTCATCGTGGCTGTTTCTATTGGGCTTACTCGTATATTACTAACATCGCACTATTTGAGTGACGTAATTGCCGGTGCGGGCATTGGTATATTATCGGCAATGATTGTAAAGTATTTTTTTGATAGAAAGAAAATAGAATTGGTTCAGAACTGAAAAGAGATAAAGTGGATTTATGAAAAAAAGATACATACTTTTTTTAGTACCATTAATTCTTTATATCGGTTTACTCGGTGTCCTGCCGCAAATGGAACCTGATGAAGCCCGCTATAGTTTAATTCCCAGCGCCATGAATCAGTCCGGTAATTATGTTACACCTCAACTAAAACATATAATTTACCTCGAAAAGCCGCCGCTGGTTTACTGGGCGACAGCGATGTCATTTAAGGTGTTTGGAGAAAATGATTTCTCCGCTCGCTTGTTTGTTGGTCTTTGCGCATGGGGATGTATCCTTCTTACTTACTTCATCGGCAGGAATTTCCGTGATGAAAAGACAGGACTTTATGCCGCGGCTATTCTGACTATCTCCGCTTTTCCTTTTGTGCTGGGGCGGATCAATATTTTAGATATTCCTCTCACATTTTTTATCTGTCTTTCAATTTGGCTGGGCTATCTGGCATTAAATAAGCAAAACACAAAATATTACTTTTATTTGTTTTATTTTTCCTGCGCCCTTGCTTTTTTAACAAAAGGAGTTATCGGTGTCGTATTTCCCTTTGCCATTTTGTTTGTGTGGTTGCTTTGGGTAGGCCGCTTACATGAGATTTGGAAGATTTTTTCACCTATTGGAATATTAATATTTTTGATCATTGTCTGCCCGTGGTTGATTCTGGCGCAAAAAGAGAATTCAGACTTTCTCTGGTTTTTCTTTGTTCGTGAACATTTGTTGCGTTTCACCACCAAGATGCATGGCAAGACTGAACCTTTATATTATTATTTACCTGTAATAATTGGTGGGATGCTTCCCTGGCTTGTCTATTTAATCAAGGCCTGGCCGAATAAGTTCATCAGGGAAGCACTATTTGCCAAATATGAGAACAAGCTTCTACTCGTTTGGATATTATTTATTTTTCTGTTTTATACGTTATCATCTTCCAAGCTTGCTACTTATATAGCTCCGGTTTTTTTACCGATCGCACTATTTGCGGGAAGTATTTTTCGCAATTACGAAGATAATGCCACAGATATTACCGGAAAGAAAAAAATATTTTATCGCATCGCCGTTATTTTGCAGTCTTCGATAATAATTATTGCACTGTTTCTTCCGCCAATATTAAATAAATATTCCGATCCCGCGATAGGTCTCGTTGCAATGACTTCAGGCAATTGGTGGATATATATTATACCGTCAATTCTCGCAGCAGTTCTTATGCCTTTTCTTCCGGAAATTATAGAACGAAAATTTCGCCCCTACTGGTTTTTATGCGTTTACGCTCTGTGTGTTATATTATTGGCGGGCAGCCTTTTACCAATAAAGGATTTTTTATCGCCATATCGCAGTTCACTTGTGGCTAAAGAAGCAATCTCTCTTTATGTGCCTAAAGATCAGGATCTTTATCAATATCGGGATAATTTTTACGGGATAGATTTTTATAACAAGATTCGAACACCACTCGTGGAGGATTTTGGCGAGTTGGTAGAGGGCATAGAAAAACTTCCTCCGGCTGAGAATAAAAGATATTTTCTAAGTCGAGAAGAATTCTTTCAGTTGTGTGCGCAAAGAAAAGATGTTTATTGTATAACCCAGCACAAGAACAAATTGGAAGAAATAAAAACAAAAGTACGCCATGTGGATGTGCTGTGGGATAATAAGGCGTTCTACCTGTTACGCATTACTAATAAATGATTTTGAAAGAAGACTATAAATGAACATAAGAAAAGATTTTTTGCCTTTCAGCAGGCCTTCCATCGGAGAGGCCGAAATAAATAAAGTTGTAACCTGTCTTAAATCCGGCTGGATAACGACGGGAGCGCTGTGCAAAGAATTTGAGGATAAATTTTGTCAACTGACCACAGCCTCGAAGGCCATAGCGCTAAACTCTGCTACAGCCGGCATGCACTTGACTCTGTCGGCTCTTGGTATTGGTGAGGACGATGAAGTTATCACTCCTTCAATGACTTTTGCATCCACGGTTAATATGATCGCCCTACGTGGCGCTGTGCCTGTTTTTGTTGATATCGATTATGGCACTCTCAATATCAATGCTGATTTAATCGAAAAAAGCATTACCTCTAAAACAAAAGCAATCATTCCGGTTCACTTCGCCGGAGCTCCGGCAGATATGGAGAAGATTAACCGGATTGCTCAAAAGCATAATCTGATAGTAATCGAAGATGCCGCTCACGCTGTAGGCACCTATTATAAAGGAATCCACGCCGGCGGTTTTGGCCATATCGCTATTTTCTCTTTTCATCCGATTAAAAATATTACCACCGGTGAAGGAGGAATGATAACTTTAAACGACGCCGAACTCGAAAAGAAATTGCGCATGCTGAGATTTCACGGCATAGAGCGAGATGCATGGAAGAGATACGGCAAAGGCGGAAACCCCAGTTATGATATAGCCCAGCCCGGTTACAAATACAATTTGCCGGATATACTGGCAGCATTGGGAGTAGTTCAATTAGAACGCCTGCAGGAATTTAACACGCGTCGTTCCAGATTAGCTAATCTTTACTTAGAATGGCTCAAAGGTATAGAAGGCATAGAAGTGCCGCAATCACCCGGATATGATCATACTCATGCATGGCATTTATTTGTAATTAAGAATTTAACTATGGATCGAGACGGATTCATGAACCAACTTGCGGAATATAATATAGGATATGGTTTACATTTTCCGGCGGTACATAATTTAAGTTACGTAAAGAAAAAATATTCAGTGGATAACGGCTCACTTAAAGAAACCAACCGCGCGGCAGACAAGATACTGTCTTTGCCTTTATTCCCGGATATGTTAGAAGGTGATGTACAATACGTTTGTTCAGCAATAAAGGAGATTATGAAAAATGCCTAATGTGCGATTGGCCGTTGTCATCCCGGTTTATAATGAAGAAGCAAACCTGCCCTTATTAATGCAGCGTCTTTTGCCTGTAATGCAAGGATTGGGAAAAAGCTTCGAAATAATATTAATCGATGACGGCAGTCGTGATAATTCTCTTGAAATTCTTAAAGGGTTTACCCGAAACTCTGAGGTTAAGATAGTGGAGTTAACCCGTAATTACGGCCAGCATGCGGCAATTATGGCCGGTTTTTCCATAACCAAGGCCGATATTGTCATTACGATAGATGCTGATTTGCAAAATCCACCCGAAGAAATCACTAATTTAGTAAGAGTGATGGAAGAGGGTAATTACGATGTTGTCGGTACTATCCGCAAGGGCAGAAAGGATTCCTTCTTACGCATTTTGCCTTCAAAAATAGTAAATATGGTCGCGCGAAAAATTACCGGTGTCAGTATGCGCGATTGGGGCTGTATGCTGCGAGCTTATAAGCTTTCAGTGGTCCAGCGGATGATTCAGTGTCATGAACACGCTACTTTTATTCCAGCGCTGGCCACGGTATTTGCTAAACATGTGACGGAAATTGAAGTTGCGCATGAAGAGCGGCATGGTGGCAAATCCAATTATCCTTTGAGAAAATTGATCAATCTGCAATTTGATTTAGTCGCGTCTTTTTCTGATCTGCCGATGAAGCTCATCATGTACGGCGGTATTTTAATGTCTTTGCTGGGAGTTTGTTTTGGTACTTTCCTGGCAATAGCAAGATTGGCTTACGGCGCGCGTTGGGCGGCAGAAGGAATATTTACCCTGTTTGCGGTACTTTTTGTTTTTGTTGGTCTGCAATTTTTTGCTTTAGGTGTGATTGGTGAATACATCGGCAGAATTTACCGGGAAGTGCGCAAGAGACCAGAATACGTAATCGAAAAAGTGCATGGCAAATAAACACTATTAGCAGTAAAAAAATCAACAATAATCAGCAAGAGATCATAAAATGAAAGTAGTTGTTTTTGCATATCATAATATGGGTATTGCCGGAGTGGAAGCTCTCTTTCATCATGGATTCGATATCCAGGCTGTGTTTACTCATGAGGATGACCCGGGCGAAAATTGCTGGTTTGGTTCCGTAAAAAATTGGGCGATCCAGAAAAACATTCCTGTATATTCAACCGAAGAAGTAAATTCACCAAAGTGGATTGCAACAATTGCAGCAATTAAACCGGATATAATTATTTCTATTTATTATCGCAAAATGATTTGTCAGGAAATTCTTGATTTGCCGAGGATTGGAGCATTTAATCTGCACGGATCGCTTTTGCCAAATTACCGGGGGCGATGTCCGGTAAACTGGGTGATCATCAAAGGCGAGAAAAAAACAGGTGTCACTTTGCATTACATGGTCGAAAAACCTGATGCCGGAGATATCGTCAGTCAAAAAGCTGTAACAATAGACACAGTAGATACCGCAAAAACTCTTTACGATAAGCTCTGCGGGGCGGCAAAAGAGCTTCTTGATGAATTACTGCCTTTGATTAAGCAAGGGCAAATACCGCGACAGAAGCAGGATCTCAAAGCTGGCAGTTATTATGGTGGAAGACGCCAGGAGGATGGACGCATTGATTGGAAAATGACTGCCGGAGATATTTACAATTTGATTCGTGGTGTCACTCGGCCGTACCCCGGAGCATATGCTTTAACGGAGAATAATGAAAAAGTAATTATCTGGTGGGGTGAAACTAAGGAATCAAATAAAATTAATTCAG
>JANXZU010000108.1 GCA_025355345.1 Syntrophaceae bacterium | reverse complement strand
AGGGAGAAAAGAAAACACCGGAAGAACTGGCTCAGATGATTTTCCTTCCCGGTTTTTCCACAGCCGAGGTTGTTACTGAAGTTTCCGGTCGGGGCGTTGGTATGGATGCAGTAAGATGCTTCCTGAAGGACGAAGGCGGGAGACTGGAGATTCGTTTCCTCGATACGAATGAAAAAGCCGAGTATCGTCCCTTTGAAGTAGTCATCAGCCTGCCGGATAAATTTGCCCTGCAAGTTGATGCATGATTTAAAATTTGAAAGTTAACAGGAGCTGTTCAATCGGAATCATTATCTTTCATGATCTGGCAAAACGCTGGTTGGCATTTTTCAAAGGCTTCAACAACCAGCGGGTCAAAATGCGTTCCTTTATCGCCGATGATAATTGATTTTGCGATTTCATGAGGAAATGCGTTTTTGTATATGCGTTTACTGACCAGCGCGTCATAAACATCGGCAAGCGCTACAATCCTTGCCGACAGAGGAATTTCCTCCCCTTTCTTTCCATGCGGGTATCCGCTGCCGTCAAATTTCTCGTGATGAGACTCGGCGATCTCCGCGCTCATGCGCAGATATTCCGCAGCGGGGTATTTCTGTAATGCTTTGTTGAGCGTCTCAAATCCAATCAGCGAATGGGATTTCATGATTTCAAACTCTCTGTCATCAAGCCTGCCGGGCTTTAGCAACACAAAATCAGGAATGCCGATTTTGCCGATATCGTGAAGCGGGCTGGTTAGCACGATATTTTCAATAAAAAAAGGTGTAATTTCCGCAGGTGGATTATCGACCACCTGAGATTTGCTGTCATGAACTTTCTCTATACTGATAGGTTCACAATACCATACTAACCGAAGAATGCGATTACATCTGGACAACGACGGTAATCCGGAAGATTTTCACCATGCTCGAACTGACTGAAGTATTCAATGACCTGTAAAAAACCTTACAGCACTTTTGAAAAATGGAGAATAATATGCTCAAAAGAGGACTAAAACCAAATAAATTTCTGGCCTGGACAGGCCTCATGTTTTTAAAAATGCTTGGCTGGCGCGTCGAGGGTGAAATTCCTCCTATTAAAAAGTTCGTCATGATTGCCGCTCCACACACAACGAATTGGGACTTCCCCATCACTCTTGCTCTTAGCTTCGCTTTAATGGTCAAAGTCTACTGGATGGGCAAGGCCACCATTTTCCGCTGGCCATTTGGTGAAATCTGCCGGTGGCTCGGAGGCATCCCCGTCGATAGAAGCCAATCACAAAATATTGTTGAACAGTCGGTTAATACCTTTAATGAGAGCGACAAGCTAATCATAATAATTCCTCCGGAGGGTTCGCGCAAGAAAGTCAGCTACTGGAAAACCGGTTTTTACCATATTGCCAGAGGTGCCAATGTTCCTATTGTGCTGGGATTTCTCGACTATCGGCGCAAAGTTGGCGGTATCGGACCGACCTTTTATACCACGGGGCGCATTGAAGAAGATATGCAAAAGATCAAGGCTTTCTACGCCACCGTCACAGGAAAATATCAGGCTATGTTCCGTAACGTACAACTAAAATCATAGGAATTATCGTTAAGACGCTTTACAAAAAAAGAGACACAGAGAACTACCAGCCCTCTGTGTCTCTCAATCATCATGATACTTTTTTCTGAACGTATGTCAGTAGTTATTATCTTATTGTTATACCGATGCCGGTCCTGAGTATTTAGCATCGCCGAAACCTATCATCGGCCAGCCAATAAAACCAAGGAAGAATAGGAGACCCAACCCCCATCCCTTGCTCTTGCCGAAACAGACTGCAGCTTCCATCATCACCAAAGCTGCGACTACGAGGTTAACCAGGGGGATCAGCATAAGTAATAGCCACCACCATGGTTTGCCCACTAACTGCAACAGAACATAAATGTTGTAAATGGGTATGATCGCTGCCCATCCCGGCTTACCGGCCTTTTCAAAGGCTTTCCACAGACCAGCCACCCAAGCAACCAGTATTATTAGATAAATAATAGTAGTGATTGCACTGCCTCCGCCACCATGTCCCATATAACACCTCCTGAATGCATTTTATTTACTCTGTACTTCGGTATGCCAGAATAATACATTACCACCAGAGAAAAAGCAAAATATTTTATATCTTATATTTTTAATAATCACGAATAACGTCCCACAGCCAAAGAGCCGCTGACAAAATCACGGGTATGAACCCCAAATCAAGTTTTGTAAACATATTCCGCAGCAAGCTTCGGGGTATTATACTCTCCACTGCGCTGGATTGTTCAACTTTCCAATTCCGCTGTGCTTGCGGAATTGGAGTTTCACAATAAACTTAAAATTGCTAACTGTCATTTCGCAAGATGAAAGAAAATAGTTAGGGGACTAATTTCTCCGGACAGCTGTAAATATATCCGTCATTCTCACGGACATATCCCATTAAAGTAACATTGTGCTGCTGCGCCAGTTTTACGGCGGCAGTTGTCGGTGTTGATTTGGAAACGAGAACTGGAACACCCATCCGAATAATTTTTGTCATGATTTCGGAAGATATTCTTCCTGATACAAAAACAACAGCCCCGCTGAACGAATCCAGTTTGTTTTGTTTCAGCATCAGCCCGGTTATTTTATCAAAACAATTATGCCTGCCAATGTCTTCAATCAGTATTTCAAAATCGGCGGCATGAAGCAGCACGCTATGCACTCCGCCAACGTCGATATATATTTCTGACCGAGTGACGAAATTATTCATCAAACTTAGGATGGTATTTATTGAATAGGTAGCATTGCTCTCTATGGCTTTATATTGGCTTTGTTTAAGAGGATTGATATACGTATAACATTTGCCGCAGCCGGAAGTCAGGCTTCTTAAACTTTCCTGCCTGTCTATTATTACTCCGGTTTTCAGGGTAAGAATAACCGCCAGCATCTTGTCATTAAAATAAACATTTTCGACATCCGCAAACGAATTAATAACTCCCTCGTTATAGAGAAACCCTAGCGCCAGTTCTTCCTGATATTGGTTCAGGCAAAGCACGGACACAAGTTCCGTACCGTTGACGATAACCTTCAGGGATATTTCAGCAATCACTTTTTTGCTGATATCCTTAATATGGCAACCATCTTTGTCTCTGCTTATCTCTCCTACATTCATCTCTTCATAAATTGTATCTTCCAAAGCTTAAACCCTTTCAATGTTAGTCAACACGAATGCTAATTAATATTATATGATAGATGTTTACCGTTAACAACATAAATAACGAAAAGATTATTGGAATGGCAACCAAAATAATAGTAAAATTATTTGGATTATTAAATATTTACACCATACGATATCATTCAACATCGATGCCACATAGAACTTGAAGGTCATTGTATATATTAATAACTTGCTAAAAATATTTTTTTATACGAAGAAGACTTGCAAAGAGCCAAAACCTT